>JAQXLO010000255.1 GCA_029012165.1 Oscillospiraceae bacterium
TGCCAGACTGTCGAAAAAGTTCAGCGAAAGCTTGAGTTTGCAAAGCGGAAGCCCTCCCTGCGAGGGAGGGTGGCGAGGCGTCAGCCTCGTCGGGAGGGTTTTTCCGCCGGGTTTTGCTGTCTGTTTACGGCGGTGTTTGGAACCCCTCAGTCTGCTGCGCAGACAGCTCCCCTCGCAGGGGAGCCAACCTGCCGGTAACGCCGCCCAAACGCATATGCGACAGTGCAGGCAAATCCGAAAGCAACACTGCACCAATTCATGCCGCACCTGCCAGCTTGCCGAAAATATTTTTTCGACAAGCTGCAAGGGCTGTCGCAAAGCAAATGCGACAGCCCTTTTCCCGTTGTGCTCAAAGCGTTTCGTTTGTGAGGAGGATGCTGAACAGCGCCAGCTTTCCGTCGGTGCAGGTGTACTCCATGCCGCACCGTTCGGCCAGCTTCTGCGCATGGATGCAGTAGGCGGACAGGCAGGAAAAGCGCTTTTGCGGGAAAACGCAGGGCTTTCCCGCAGGCAGAACACAGTGTGCACACAGCGAGCAGCAGCTGGCGCCCACCATTTGTACATCGGATAACTTTTCCGCAATACGCAAAGTCGCCTCGTTGTGCGCTTTTTTCGCCTTTTTAATGGCGGCAGTGTCCGAGTAGTCGCAAATGTCCCACTTGGATTGCAGGACGAGGGCATATTTGCACGCCAGCACCCGCCGGCGCATTTCCTCCGGCGTACCGCAGTCTGGCGGGCAGGAGTAATTTTGTCCGTACTGACCGCAAAGATTCTCTGCACAGTATCTGCGAAAGTCGCTGTTGAAGCAAATGTCCGCAGTCGGCACAAATCCGGCGGCGGAGAAGTTTTCCTGTTTTGCAAGCTGTTCCCAACGGGTCATAGCCATCCCTCACTTGATCAGGTCGTTTTCATGGATGTAGCGGATCGTCTCGTCCACCGTGGTAAAGGCCAGCGCAACGCAGGTGTCGGCGGCGCCATAGTACAGGGCGATGCGGCCGGTTTCGGCGTCGGCAAGGGCGGAGCAGGGGAACACCACGTTCGGCACGTCCCCGAAGCATTCATACGGTTCATGGGGTGCCAAAAGGAAGCTGTCCGCACGGTGCAGGACTTTCCACGGCTCGTCCTTGTCCAGAAGCGCCGCACCCATGCTGTAGGAGAAGCCGTTGCAGCTGGTGAGAACGCCGTGGTAGAACAGCAGCCATCCCTCGTCCGTTTCAATGGGTGTGGGACCTGCGCCAACCTTGGTCATTTCCCAGTTTTTCACGGGAGCCATGACGAAACGGTGCTTACCCCAGTAGGTCAGATCCCGGCTGTGGCAAAGAAAAATGTCGCCGTAGGGGGTGTGTCCCCGGTCGCAGGGACGAATAAGCAGAATATATTCCCCATTTATTTTGCGGGGGAACAGTACCCCGTTTCGGGCAACGGGGTAGCAGGCGTCCTCCAACTGTGTCCAGTGTGCAAAGTCCTCCGTGTGCGCCAACCCGATGGTGGTGCCGTGGGGTGTGAGCTTGACCCAGGAGAGAAAGTATTTGCCGTCCATGCGGCACAGTCTCGGGTCGTAGCCCTCGAAGATGGGCTTGTCCTCAAGATGCCATGTGATGCCGTCTTGGCTGAAGCCCGTGACCAGCTTTTGATCCCGGGATCGGTAATCCACACGGAATACGCCGGCGAAGCCGTCCTTGCAGGGGACAACAGCGGAGTTGAAAATGCTGTTTGCCATGTACAGGTTGTCCCGTGTGATGACGGGATTGTTGGTGTATCGCCAGACGGGGTAGGGGTCGCCCGGGCGCTTGTCCTGCCATGGGATATTGTGTATCGTGTCGCCAATGATTGCCGCCATATGGGTACTCCTTTTTCTGTTTTTGAGAAAAGTGTAAACCATATTCTGCGTGCTGTCAAGGCAAATACCGCAAATTTGACAAATTTCACCCGTGTTTTTTGTGCTTTATTCCAAAGGGAATCCTATGGACAAAAGGAATTGTTTTATAGTAAAATAGAAACAGCACTTTCGGAGGTGAAAAATGGACGTCAAGGGAAAGATTACGGACGGGGTATCAAAGCTGAAAACCTACTGGAAAACGCCGCCGCAGGGGAGATATATGTCCTTCCGGGAGATCGTGTCGCTTTCGGTGGGCGGTCTGGGCGTCAAGTTTGTCGTCTACTGCGTGCAGTACATGATCCTCGGCGCCAGCAATACCCTCATCGGCAACACCATCGGCATTTCCCCAAAGCCGATGTACGCCATCTATCTGCTGAGCGTTTTTGCAGGCATTCCTCTGGCACCGCTGCGTGCGCACATCATCGACAATGTCCACCACAAAAAAGGCAAGTACCGCCCCTATGTGCTGAGCATGGGTCTGCCCACGGCGATTTTGGGCATCGGCTTCGTCTGGATGCCCTATGAGCACATGACCATGCTGTGGAAATGCGTCACGGTGCTGCTGTTCAATATCGGCTTTCAGTTTTTCTACCTGTTCTACTACGATGTGGACGTGAGCATCATCAATGTCCTCTCGCCCAACACCATCGAGCGCTCCGATGTGAACTCCATCAAATCCGTGACCGATTCCTTTGCCCCCACCATCGGCAACTTTATCGTGCCGCTTTTGGCCAGTGTCATCACCGGCGAAAACACGCTGGTGGATATGCGCATCTACCGCTGGGTCTATCCGCCCATGATCATCTTCGGCTTCCTTTTGGGACTGCTGATGTACTTCAATACCGAGGAAAAGATCGTCCAGCCCAAGAACCACACGGTGAACATCAAGTTTGCCGATGCCCTCAAGGCGGTGATGCGCAACAAATACTTCTGGATCATCTCCATGGCCACATGGATCGGCTTTTTGGAAACGGCTGTGCAGAGCGTTATGGACTGGCTGTACAGCTATCAGCAGGCGTGTTCCGCCATGGAATATTCCATCATCATCGCCATCCGGGGCAACGCTTCCCTCTGGCCGATGCTGTTCGTACCGTTTTTGATTCGTACCATGGGCAAGCGCAAGCTGCTGGTTTCGTCCAATATTCTGAATATCATTTTTATCATCATCATGCTTCCCCTCATCCGAAACGGCGACTTGCAGCACATCATCTGGTATATTCTGATTTGCTTCTTCTTCAACTACATGGCTGCTACCGTCGGCACGCTGCTGACGCCGAGTCTCAACGGCGATATTCGTGACCACCAGCAGTACATCACCGGCGAACGAATCGACGGGATGTTTGTGACGGTGGGCGTCATCGGCAGTATCATCACCCTTTGCACCAACTCCGTTTTGCCCGCCATCTACGACAAGGCGGGTCTGAACGAAACGGTTGCCCGTTCGCTGGGCTACGATGGCTCCAATGTGTACGACGTGCTGCACAACGAGATGTACTTCCGGGATATTTGCAGTGTGCTGATTCTTGCGGCGACCGTTGGAGCAACGCTGAACGTGATCCCGTATTTCTTCTATGACTTGACCGAGCTTAAGCAGAAGGCGATGGTTACGGTGCTGAAGATCCGTGCCATGTTTGAGGATTTCGGTAACGGCGACCTGTCCGAGCAGGCGCTGATCGAGGCGGTGGAGCTGATCGAGGAATCGAAAGCGCTCTGCGGCAAGCCCTTGGCGCAGGTGTCTAAGAGAAGCATCCGTCAGGCGAAAAAGAGCGGCGGCAGGGACGCCGCCAAGCAGGCGAAAAAGCAGTACAAGCAAGCGATACAAACCAACGAAAAAATTCAGGTGGCGGACTATGTTCTGCGGGAACTGGAGCGGTTCTCCACGCCCCGGGGCGCTGCCGAGGTTGCCCGGGCACAGCAGATTGTCTGCGGCGGGCTGGGTGCACTGTGCACCATGCCGGACGGTTTGACGCAGGCAAAAGCCATGCCGAAAACGACCAAAGAGGAGAAGCAGGCACGCCGGGCGGAAATAGATCGGGCCAAGGCGGTACGCACTGCCCAAAAGACCATCGCCAAGCATTATCCCAACGGACCGGAAGCCTTTGACGGCAGTGTGTTCAACACGCTTTTCGCTCAGGAGGACCGTGTGCAGGGAGAGATCGACGCCCTGTACAAGGAACTGCACGCAGACCCCTCCCGCAAAAAGGCGCTGAAAGCGCAGATTCGGCAGTTGGAAAGTGCCAAGTCTGCCGTCAAAAAGCAGATTAAACAGGCGACCAATCAACACGCCGTCTACACCCGTGCGGCGAAGCCGTATCTGGACGCACAGAAGCTTTTGAAGCAAAAGGAAAACTACGAAAACTATCCGCAAATTAAGGCGGAATATGACCGCATCCGGTCAGCTGTTGTATGAGGAGATAGCCATGGACAAGATTTTTGCACAGGGACAAAAACTGATGGATTCGCACGGTCGTGAACGCATTTTCAACGGCTTGGATCTTTGCGACAAGGGCGTGTACAGGCAGGAAAAGGGCAGGCGTGTTTACTGCAACCAGTGGAAAAAAGGCATGGGGAAAACGCTGCGTGATGCCGGCATCAGCCTCGTTCGGCTGGGACTGATCTGGGACGCCGTGGAGCCGGAGATGGGCAGCTATGACGACGCCTTTTTGCAGTATATCCGGGACATTCTGGACGAGTGTGCCGCCGAGGAGATCTATGTGTATCTGGATATGCACCAGGATCTGTACTCCGGCTTCGGGGACGGTCCCGGCGATGGCGCCCCCGCATGGGCAACGCTGACGGGGAAGTACACCTACAGCAAGCCGAAATTTGTCTGGGCAGAGGGGTACTTCTGGGGCAAGGCGGTGCACCGGGCGTTCGACAACTTCTGGGGCAATGCCGTGCTCTGCGGAAAAGGCATTCAGGACAGATACATAGATATGTGGGTATATGTGGTCGAAAAGCTGGGCAGTCACCCGGCGGTCATCGGCTTTGACGTGATGAACGAGCCGTTCCCCGGAAGCGCCGGCGGCAAGGTGTTCAAAAAGCTGATTGCCAATCTCGTCAAAACGACCGTCACAGACAGCGCCGTTTCCAAGACGGAGCTTGTCCGGCGTGCGCTCAGAAGGGAGGAGCGTCCGAAGGTGCTCGACCTGTATGACGGCGAGATCCTGCGCAAAATCACCGCCGCCGCAGACGACATCATCCGCCGGTTCGACACGGAAAAATATGCGCCCTTCCTCAACAGAATTACCAAGGCGATCCGCAGCACAGGCTGTGACAAGATGATCGTCATGGAGAACAGCTACTACTCCAACTTAGGCATTCCGTACGCCTGCCCCGCACCCGCCGTGGACGGCAAGAGGGATGGCAACGCCGTGTTTGCCCCCCACGCCTACGACTTCATGGTGGACACGCCGCAGTACAAGTACGCCAGCAACGAGCGCATCCAGGCGATCTTCGACGAGCATAAACGCTCCCAGCAGCGGCTGGACGTGCCGGTGATCGTCGGCGAGTGGGGCGGCTTTGCCGAGGGCAACGAGTGGTTCCATCATGTAAAATTCCTTTTACGGCTGTTCGATGCCAACCGGTGGAGCCAGACCTACTGGGCGTACTTTGAAGGACTTTTGGAAAGCGAGTTGTTCCGGGAGGTGCTGGTGCGTCCCTATCCCATGGCGGTGAGCGGCACCATCGAGCGCTACTGCCACGACAGGGAGGCGGACACGTTCACCCTGATCTACAGTCAGGACAGGGAGTACGATGCGCCGACGGAAATTTTCCTGCATAAGTCGCCGTCTGCCATCGAAACGGATGGACGGTATGCACTCTCGCCCCGGGGCGGGGACGCCGCCGTTTTGCAGTTGAAAACAGGCGCCGGACAGCACAGCGTCACCGTGCGCTTTTAAATGGTTCATCACGGATTTTTGTGGGATTAAAAGTTTCGGTCAAGCCTTTTTAAAGGCTTGCGGATTCCAAAGGCGGCGCCTTTGGTCGCCGACCGCAGTCGGCGAAATCCTAACACCCGAGAAAGCGCAGGAGGGGAGCCAAAACAGTCCGGTGGACTGTTTTGGCGTGGGGAACCCTCGCCGGGGGTTCCCCGGTGCGAAGCACAAATCCCACAAT
>JAQXLO010000256.1 GCA_029012165.1 Oscillospiraceae bacterium
TTGCTGTACAGACTGCCGTCCCGGGAGGCGGTGTACCACGGGTTCTGCGCCGAGATGCGCAGCTTCAGGTGAGCGCCCAGCGCCTGCGCCACGGGAACATCGGTGTCGCAAAACTTTTCGGAAAGCCATAGCTCTTCCAGACGGTCACAGCTGAAAAAAGCGCCTCGGCCGATGGCTTCCAGCGCATCATTCGTCTCGAATTCTTCCACCGCAGAGCCATAAAAGGCGTAGTCGCCGATGGTGCGCACGCCCTTGCCCAGCTGCACCCTTTCCAGCGCCGAAAAGCTTTCAAAGGCATACGGCGCCACGCAGGTTACGCCGTCCCCGATGACGAGGATTTTTGCCCTGTCCACGCAGGCGGTATAGTAGGACGGACGATTTTCTCTGCCCAAACGGGCGTCCATATCGCCCTCGCCGTCGATGGTCAGAGTGGCGGTCTGTGCATCGAACTGCCATGTCAAATTGGCGCCGACCGTGCCGGAGAGTGCCCCGCTGTCGGACTGCGCCGAGAGAGTGTGCGACGTCTGCGGCACATCCGCCGGCTGGATATTTTGTTTTATCGAGAACCAAGCAAATACGGCAACAATTCCGGCTATTGCAGCCGTTGCTAAACATACACCGGCGGCTTCATTGATCTTCAACTTCATACCTTTTCCTTTTCTGCTTTTTGCGCAGCGAGGCAAGTGTCTTGCTGCGCACCCCTTTAATCACTGTATGCTTTGGCATTGCAACGGTTTAGGCATGATCTGCGCACTTTGAGGAACTGTCCTTTATCCGGATGTCGAACCATCTGTGCGTACGGTCACCATGTTGCCCGCCACGGATGCCTTTAACATCTGCATTGTACCGCAGTTTCACAGCCGCTGTACAAAAATGTCATTTTTAATATCCTTTTTGTCATATTTAACGATGCGTCCTGTTTTGTTTTTTTGGTCTTCTCTTTCTGCTTTGAATCGCAGGCAGTATTTCGATGACCATATATACTATATTTTTCCTGCTATTTTGTGTCAATAGATTTGCAATGAAATACGGCAAAATGTAACAAACGACTTTACAAACAGTGTGCAAGTGGTATATAATATATTTTGCAAAAAAACTATCAAATGGCTGTATAGTTTGTTCTGTCGGGAGGAGAAAAATGAACATTGTACTTTGCGATGATGAGATTCGTACAATACATTTTCTTGAAAAACTCATATTTGACCATTACGGTGAGCGGCACACCGTGACTTCGTTCAGCAATGCTTCAGCGTTACTGGACTATGACGGACAAGCGGATCTGCTTGTGACCGATATCAAGCTCGGGGAGATGAACGGTATTGCGCAAGCAATCCTTTTCTCCGAAAAGCATCCGAAGGTCAAGGTCATTTTTATCTCCGGCTATCCGTCAGAATTTTATGAGGATATTTTCAACGGCATACATCCCTACGCCTTTCTGGGAAAGCCCATTCGTGAGGAGCGGCTGTATATGCATATAGACAATATCCAGCGCTCTCTTGACTGCCGCCAGCCCTTTCATTTTATGTACAAGGGTACGCCCACCAGCGTTTCCATGGCGGATATCAAGTACATCGAAAGCCACGGACGGCAAAAATTTCTGTATACCGACCACAAAACCTACATCATAAACCAGTCCTTTGAACAGCTGCAGGAACAGCTTTCCGCCGTTTTTGTCCGCTGTCATTCGGCATTTATTGTCAATATGAATTATATTTCCAACTGCACGAGCACAAATCTCGTCATGGGTAACGGCTCGGTTATCCCGATCGGACGAAAATACAAAACAGATTTTCAAAGCAAATTTTTACAGTTTATGGAGAGTGACATATGATGGATTCCTTTCTGCACATTCTTTGGTTTTTGCTGGATGCATTTGCAGTTCCTCTTGTGAGTGTTCTGTTCTTCTGCTGCGTGCAAAAGCCCCGTGGTCACAAATGGATTTTTCCTCTTGTTGTCCTGTCCGTCTGCTTTGTCGGACACCTGCTGCTGTTTACGGAAATCCTAATGAACCGTGTACGGTTCACGATCGTCTATAACGCTATTCTGATTCTTTCCGTCTTTTTTCTTTTCAAAGATAGACCGGCAAAAAAGTTTTTAAATATCCTGATCCATTATTTCTTGGCTTTGTCTTTTGACTACATCTCCTACCTCGCCGGTCTGCCGTTTGTTGCCTTTCTGCCGGACAACGTGTCAAGGTGCGTCGTTTTGCTTTTCTTTATTGCAATGGTGTCCCTGTCGCTTGCTTTTGCCGCCAACTTCCTGAAAAAAAGAGACGCTCAGGAGATCGACAAAAAGAGTTTGGTCTTTCTGCTGATCCCGTTGAGTCATATCGTGACTTACTTTGTCACTTCTTTGTACGAAATACGAAACAGCCCCTATACAGAAGTGGTCGGAGAAGAATTGCAAAGCAAGATGATTTTTTCTACGGCGCAGTTTTTCTGTCTCCTGTTTGCCATGATAATCGACATTTTCGCCTTTAATCAATATGTAAAGAGTTTGGACGCCGCCAAGCTCAAATCCCAAAATGAGGCGCTGGAATACAGAAATAAGCTGAATGAGCAGTACTTTGAAGAGATGAAAGAGAACGAACTGGAGTTTCGCAAGGTCAAGCATGACATCGGCGGCTCCTTGGAAATCGTTAAGGAGCTGATCTACGAAGAAAAGGATGTGGAAAAAGCCAAAGGACTGTTTGACGCCCTTTCCCAAACGGTGCAAAACATCAACACCGGCTTTTACTGCCGCAACAGTCTGATCAATGCGATTCTGACGACCAAGGCAAAGCAGTGCCAAAAAGAGGGCATTGATTTTGACGCCGCCGTCAGCGTCCCGGACGCATCGCCCATAGAGGAATCGGATCTGTGCCGCATTCTGGTCAACATACTGGACAACGCCATTGAAGCCAACGGCAATGTCCAAGGCGCAAAATTTGTCCGTGTGCGTATCAAGACGTCGGCGGAGTACCTTTCCGTCCGCACGGAAAATCCTTCTGGTGGGCAGGATTTCAGCCAATCCACCAAAGCGAACAAAGCGGGACATGGCTACGGTCTGCGCATTTTGAATGACTTCTCCCAAAAATACGATGGCGCTTTCATCATCGGCGAAAAAGACGGCGTCACCACCGCCCAAATCACCCTGCGCATCCCAACGCAGGACAACCCCTGAGACAACAAATACGGGCAGTCACATTCCCTGCATAAAAGGATTTCTTCTTTTTTGCTCGCATTCTCTCTTTGCGCCTTTCGGGCGTTGAAAATTCTACAAGGAGCGCCGGATATGATGGATTCCATTTTGCATGTGCTGTGGTTTTTGCTGAATGCTTTCGCAGTCCCTCTTGTGAGCATTCTCTTTTTCAGTACTGTACAAAACCCCCGCGGCAACAAATTGAGCTTTCCCCTCGTCGTCCTGTCCGTCTCCTTTGTCGGACATCTGTTGCTGTTCAACAACCTCCTTACGAACCGTGTACTTTTCACCCTCATTTACAACGGTGTGTTGATTCTCACGGCAGTCACTCTGTTCAAAGACAAGAAATCCAAAATCTTTGTGAACCTTCTTGTCCACTATTTTCTGGGATTATTTTTCGACTATCTTGCCTACCTCGCAAGTCTGCCCTTTGTCGCCGTGCTGTCAGAAAATGCACTGCGGTGTCTTGTTATTTTCTTTTTTATCATCTTTATGTCCCTGTCACTTACGTTTGCTGCCAATTTTTTGAACAAAAGAAACGCCATGGAGATTGATAAAAAGAGTTTTGCTTTCTTGCTGATTCCTCTAAGCCATGTTGCGACCTATGTCGTCGCCGCTCTGTACGGAATCCGAAACAGCGCCTACCCGGAGACAGTCGGAGCAGGGCAGCAAAACAAAATCATCTTTTCCACCGCTTTGCATATCTGTTTCTTGTTCTCCATGATGATCGACATTTTTGCCTTTAACCAATATGTGAAAAGCTTGGATGCCGCCAAACTCAAATCTGAAAACGAAGCGCTGGAATACAGAAATAAGCTGAATGAGCAGTATTTTGAAGAGCTGAAAGAGAACGAACTGGAGTTTCGCAAGGTCAAGCATGACATCGGCGGCTCCTTGGAAATCGT
>JAQXLO010000257.1 GCA_029012165.1 Oscillospiraceae bacterium
CTGATACACTTCGTCTCTGTCCTCTTGGATATCCACATTGCAGGCGGTGACCTGCGAGAGCAAGATGATGTCGGGGTTGTCGTCACGCCAGTTGCTGCGGGAGGTGACGATGAATGTGCCGGCGGCATCGTCGATGTAGACTTTTTTGGACGTGCCGAGCGTGCGGGTCGGATGGAACGAAGCGAGTTTTTGCTTGTTCTGCTCACGGTAGGCAAGCTGCTGCTTGATGTCCTCTAAAGTCGATTTTCTTCTGCCGGTGAAAAAGGGAGAAAGCTTTGCATTGCAATCCTTGCAGATGTTGCCATCGTCCAATTTGCGGTTGCCGAGCAGACCGATTTTTTCGCCGCAAATATCACAGATTTTTTTATCAAACAGTCCCATAAAAGTTACCTCCTAAAATCGTTATGCTTTGTCGTTTTCGTCGAACAGATCGCCGCATTCGGGGCAGAATTTCGGGGAATTTTTGGGGTCTTCGGGTTGCCAGCCGCACTTATCACAGCGGTACAGCGGAGCGCCCTCCGGCTTTTTCGCACCGCAGTTGGGGCAGAATTTACCCTTGTTGACAGCGCCGCAGGCACAGGTCCAGCCTTCGGGTTCGGCAGGTTTCTTTGCGCCGCACTCGGGGCAGAAGTTGCCCGTGACGGTAGCGCCGCAGGCGCACTTCCAGCCGTCCGCCTGTACGGGTTCGGGCTTCTTTGCGCCGCAGTTGGGGCAGAACTTGCCCGTGGCGGTAGCGCCGCAGGCGCATTTCCAGCCGTCCGCACTCTGTGCAGGGGCTTGTGCCGCCTGCTGTTGTTGCTGTTGAACGCCCATGCTGTAGAAATTCTGTGCGGCGTTGAATCCGCCCTGTGCGCCCATGCCGACCATGCCCATGCCCATAAAGCCGGTCATTGCACCGGCAGAGTTGCCGGCGGCGGTTTGCATGGTGTCGGCGGTGGCGTCGGTCATGCGGCCGGCCATCATGAAGGGGTTGAAGCCAATGTTGGCAGCATCCTCCAGCTCGTTGATCTTCTTCATGTCCTCCGGGGTCAGCGTGATGGGGTTGAGCGCAATCTTGCCGATGGTGATGCCTCTGTTTTCGATCCACTCCTGACGAAGCACGTCGTTCATGGCGTCCTTGAGTTCCTTGACCTTGGCGGGGAGCTGTGACGGGCGCAGCTCCTGCTCGGACAGTGCGCCGAAAGCGGGCTGGAGGGCGTCGATAAACTCGCTCTTGAGCTGTTCGTCGATTTCGTCACGGGTGTATGCGCTCTCGATGTTGCCGCAGATGCGGGTGTAGAACAGCAGGGGGTCGGTGATCATGTAGGTGTACACGCCGTTGCAGCGGATGTTCACCGTGCGGGCGATGTTGATGCGCTTGTTGACGACCTCGAACATAATCGGATTGGCAGTGCCGAATTTGTTGCCGAGGATTTCCTTGGTGTTGAAGTAGTACACACGCTGGTCCTTGCCCGTGTCGCCGCCGTAGGCGAAACGCTTGCCGACCATGCTGAATGTCTTTTTGATGCTGTCCCCCAGATTGCCCGAGAAGATGCTGGGCTCGGTGGAGGTGTTGTATGTATACTCGCCCGGTTCGGCGCAGATATCCACAACCTTGCCCTGCTCGACGATGATCATGCACTGTCCGTCGGCGACGGCAATGCCGGAACCGTTGGAGATGATGTTGTCGTTGCCCCTCGTGTTGGAGGAACGGCTCGTTGTACGTTTCTGACCCTTGACGACCAGCGTATCGCTGTCCAGTGCATCGCAGTAGAAAAACTCTTTCCATTGGTCGGCAAGCGCTCCGCCGAGTGCGCCGACGCCGGCTTTAATCAGTCCCATTGTAAAGACTCCTTTCTGATTTACACAAAGTATCCGAACCGACAAAAAGTCGGGTGCGTGCCGTTGGGTGCGGTGCAGACAGCCGAGACGGACAAGCCGCCATGACAGAACGGTCTATACCTATTTCATTATAGCAAATCTTTCACAAAAAATCACTATCCAAAAGTATAGGATTATAACATTTTTACAAAAAAACCGAGAATTTTTGTAAACAGCGCTTATTCGACAACCGGTGTTTTCTTTTCGGCGGGGATGTCGGGAATGATGAATCGCTTGTTTGTCACGGCGACGGCGAGCTGGACTCGGTTGACATAGCCGGTGATTTGGAGAATTTGCGAGACGTGGTACTTCACGTTGTGTACCGAGCAGTGCAGGCGCTCGGCGATCTCGTTGTATTCCAGTCCGTCGCACACCAGGCGAAGCACCCGAATCTGCTGTTCGCTGAGCTGACTGCTGGTGCCGGCGACAAATTCCACAAGGGGTGTTTGGTCGGGATAAATGCTTTCGCCTGCCACGGTGCGGTTCATGACGGTCAGCAAGTCCTCGGGGCTGATATCCTTGTACCAAAAGCTGTCTGCTCCCGCTGTGCGGGCACGCTTGAGATAGCTTTGCTCCGCCATGGAGGTGACGATGATGATCTTGATTGCGGGACGGCGTTTTTTCAGCTGTGCGGCAACTTCAATGCCGTCCTGCTGACCCCGGGTGCAAACGTCCATCAGCACGAGGTCAACGGGATTGCGTTCGCAGTACAGGACGGCGAAGTCGGCGTCGGTGAGGCTCCCCGAGAGCGTGTAGTCCTCTGCCTCGGAAACGATATGCTCCATATATTCTCTGGCGATGCGTTGGTCATCGACGACCAATACCCGTGTCATTTACAAAACCTCCTCCGGAGCCGCCGCAGGGACGGTGGCAGTGAGTGCGAATGTGGGGGCGGAACGAATGGTGAGCATGCCGCCGAATGCGGTGAATGCGTGCATGAGATTGGAAAGTCCGCCCTTAGGGACGACCTCGCCCTCGGGCGCCTTGCCGTCGTTTTCGATGTGCAGGACGTATTGTGCGGCGGTTTGCGTCATGCGAACCGTGAGCGTTTGTGCGCCGGCGTGGCGTGCGGCATTGGTACAGCATTCCTTGACCGTGAGCAAAAACAGACGGTGAAGCTGTTCATTGGGGGGGAATTCCCCCGTCATATCCACCCGAATGCCGATGGCTTGTGCGTTGTGGATCAGCTCCTGCGTATCGGTTCTGCCGACAGGGGATTCGTTGTCGTTTTTCAAAATGCGCACCGCTTTGTGCAGCAGTGCAATCGCTTCGGCGTTCTCTGCCGAGGTCTGATTGCGGCGCAAGCTTTGGCGGATGGCGGTGATGCCTGCGCCCATTTGGTCGTGCAGATTGGTTTTGGCGGAGAGAATTTCA
>JAQXLO010000258.1 GCA_029012165.1 Oscillospiraceae bacterium
CGGTGGACTGTTTTGGCGTGGGGAACACTCGCCGGGGGTTCCCCGGTGCGAAGCACAAATCCCACAATTTTTCGTGAAGAACGAAAAGTTTAAAAATCCGTGCAAAATTTTGCGTGCTTTTTTCAAAACGGAAGGTACAAAAAACGGAACAAAGTTATGCACCGTTTTGCTTTTGCATTGTGAAAAAATGTACGCAAAAAAGTGCATGGTTTAGCGCAGGATTATGCGAATGGTGTACCAAAAAAGGAACAGGACAGACGCTCCCGTGACAGATCATTTTCGCACTGCTACGATGGGGATACAAAATTTTTATGGGCGGCATGATCGCATACCATATCCTTGCGGTGAGCGCTGCTGTGGCGGTGTGGATGCTTGCGGACAAAAGGGAAAAAGCGGCGCAGTAAAGGGGCTATTCCACGGACTTTTTTATCAGGACACAGTACCCCTCCTGCACGGCGGCAACGGTTGCCGCAAAGCACAGCACCGCCAGACTTTTTTTCGGGTCGATGGCGGACAGGGTAAGGGGAAAAACGAACAACAATGAGCCGGTGATTTTGTTCAGAACCGTATGCACGGCGGCGAATTTTTTTTGCCGCAGAAATGCGAAGCCGGCAGTGAAAATTTTGATTGCGGCAATACAGCCGATCCAGACCCACAGCCATGCAGGAATGTGCAGAAAAGCAATCAGCTTTGCAAGGCACGATACAAAAAACAGAAAGTCCGCGGCGGTGTCCAGCTTTGCGCCGAAAGCGCCGGCGGTGCCGAGCTTTCTGGCCACCGTGCCGTCGATCATGTCCGTAAATCCTGCCGTCAGATACAAAATATAAAATGCAGGGGACAGCGGCGGGAAAAACAGCAGTGCCGCACTGCACAAAATGCGGCAGATTGTCAGGATGTTTGCAACGTGTTTACGCATCATCGAAAAATCTTTCTTCACGGAAAATTGTGGGATTTGTGCTTCGCACCGGGGAACCCCCGGCGAGGGTTCCCCACGCCAAAACAGTCCACCGGACTGTTTTGGCTCCCCTCCTGCGCCTTTGGAATCCGCAAGGCTTTAAAAAGCTCCCGCGAAACTTTTAATCTCACAAAAATCCGTGATGAATCAAAAATGGAAAAAGCGGCGCACGGTTTCGTGCGCCACCACAAAAAGTTTTGGATCAGTCGTTTTCGGGGAAGAATGCGGCGTGGACAGCGCTGACGGCACGGTCGGCATCCTTGATGTCGATGAGGACGGAAATCTTGATTTCGCTGGTGGAGATCATCTGAATGTTGATATCCACGCCGTACAACGCCTCAAACATGGTTGCGGCAGTGCCGGGGTGGGACTCCATGCCGGCGCCCACGACGGAGATCTTCGCCACGTTGGTATCGACGCTGACGGAAGAATTTTTCAGCAGGTCGTAGCTGTTGAGCAGTTCCACCGTTTCATCGGTGTTGTCCTTGCTGACGGTGAAGGTGATGTCCTTGGTGCCGTCTCTGCCGATGGACTGCAGGATGATATCCACGACGATATTCTTTGCCGCCAGCTTACTGAACAGCTTATAGGCAATGCCGGGAACATCGGGCACGCCGATGACGGACACACGGCAGACATTGGTGTCCTTGGTAACGCCTCTGACAAACATTTTTTCCATATTTGTAACCTCCTTGACGATCGTGCCGGGCGCACGGGTGAGACTGGAGAGCACTTCCAGCTCCACGTTATATTTCTTCGCAATTTCGACGGAACGGTTGTTGAGCACCTGCGCACCGAGGGTGGCAAGCTCGAGCATTTCGTCATAAGTGATTTCCTTGAGCTTTTTCGCATTGGGAATCTTGCGTGGGTCAGCGGTATAGACGCCCTCCACATCGGTGAAGATCTGACAACGGTCGGCGTGCATGGATGCGGCGATGGCAACGGCACTGCTGTCGGAGCCACCGCGGCCGAGGGTGGTGATGTCGTCATACTTGCAAAGCCCCTGGAAGCCGGCGACAACGACGATTTTTTTATTGCCGATCTCGTTTTTCAGCCGCTCGGTGTGGATCTTCTTGATGCGGGCACTGCCGTAGGTGGAGTTGGTCGTAAAGCCGGCCTGCCAGCCCAGCAGAGAAACCACGGGATAGCCCAGCTTTTCGATCGCCATGGCCAGCAGTGCGATGGAAATCTGTTCGCCGGAGCACAGCAGCATATCCATTTCACGGCGGGAAGGATTGGGGTTGATCTCCTTCGCCTTTTCGATCAGGTCATCGGTAGTGTCGCCCTGTGCGGAAACGACGACGATGACGTTGTTGCCCTGTTTGTAGGTGTCGGTGACAATGCGTGCGACATTCATCACACGTTCGGCGTTGGCAACAGAGGAACCGCCGAATTTTTGTACAATAAGAGCCATTTGGGTACCTCCAAAGTAATCAGCACTCTGCGATGCGCAGTACGGACAGGGGCTTCACAGAATGCAGGGTGTCTAATTTGGTGCGCAGGGCACGCTCGGTGTCCACGGGCGTAACAAAGGCGATCTCCGTTTCGGGAGCGTCCTTGCGGGTCAGCACGGTGACGGCGCCGAAGGTATTGCGCACGGCGGCAAGCGCCTCCTGCGGGGCCTGCGCCTCGGCACGGATATACAGTGCGGTGTTCTGGTCGAGATAGTCCACAACGATGTTTTCCTCGCAGGACTTCCAGCCGTAGGCCTTTTTGGTGCCGTCCTGCTGGCAGCAGTCGATGACGTCCGCCACAATGGCGCTGGCGGTGGGCAGTTTGCCTGCGCCTCTGCCGTAGAACACCACGTCACCCACGGCATTGCCGCGCACCAGCAGAGCGTTGAAAACGTCGTGGACGTTGGCCAGCTGGCTGGAGCCGGGGACAAAGGCGGGGCTGACGATGGCGGAAAGGCGGTTCTCGTCCACCTTTTTGGCCTGCGCGATGAGTTTGATGACGCCGCCCCAATTTTTGGCGTATTCCACATCGGCAAGGTCGATCTTGCTGATGCCCTCGGTGTGTACGCTGTCGGGGTAGACGTGGGTGCCGTATACCAGCGACGCCAAAATGCAGATCTTGCGGCAGGCGTCGTGACCCTCCACATCGGCGGTGGGATCCTTTTCGGCGTAGCCGTTCTCCTGCGCCATGCGCAGCACGGTGTCGAAGTCCAGCCCCTCGTCGATCATCTTGGTCAGGATAAAGTTGGTCGTGCCGTTGAGGATGCCGTACATTTCGTCGATCTCGTTGGCCGCCAGACACTGGGACAGGGGGCGGATGATGGGAATGCCGCCGCCGACACTGGCTTCAAACAGAAAGCTGACGTTCTTTTCCTCGGCAATGCGCAGCAGCACATCGCCCTTGGCGGCGACCAGCTCCTTGTTGGAGGAGACAACGCTCTTGCCGGCCTGCAGGCAGGCGCTGACAAACTCGAACGCCGGGTGCAGACCGCCCATGGTCTCCACCACGATGCCGACGCTCTCGTCGTGCAGGATGGTGTCAAAATCTTTGATAATCAGTGATTCGTTTTCATCACCGGGAAAATCACGGATGTCCAAAATATATTTTAATTCCAGTGTGGATTGCATACTCTTTTTGAGGATGCTCTCGTGATTCTTCTTCAGAACTTCGGCGACGCCGGAGCCGACAACGCCGTATCCCATGATGGCTACGTTCATGAAGTCACTCCCCCAATCATAAAATATTACGCACCATTATACCATATTGATTTTGTAAAGAAAAGGGGAAAAATAAAAAAATTTTAAGATTTTATGAATATTAGAAAAATAAATTGCATTTTACTATTTCTTGGTATAGAATAGAGAACAGAAAATGGACAAAGGATCGGTGAGTGCATTGGACACGGTGGAAAAAAGACGGCGAAACATCATCAACATAGTATATGTGGGCATGATCCTGGGGTTGATCTATCTTTTTTTCGAGTTTGCATTTAATTTACTTGCCCCGTTTATTATTGCTTTTTTTATTGCAGCGATCATCCAAAAGCCTGTAAATTTCATTTCGAGAAAAACACCGCTGAAAAAAGGACTGGTTTCCGTCGGCCTTGTATTGCTGATCGTCGGCGCACTGGTCACGCTCCTGATCCTGACCGGCGCCAGAGTGGCGGAGGAGATCCGAGGTCTGGTGGCATGGGTCGGCGCAAAGCTGGACAGTCTGCCGCAGCTGCTGGAAACCATCCGTGTTAAGCTCATTCATCTGGTCGGCTACCTGCCCCAGAGTCTTGCGGAAACAGCCCGGGACACCATCGACCAGTTCTTTAAAAATACGGTCGGCTCGGCGGATGCGGCTGTTGCCGAGACGGGAATCGCCACCTCCAAGATGTTCGGCGGGCTTTTGTCCAAGCTGGACGTTTCCATGCTGTCCAAGCCTGTCAACGGCGTTTGGAACACCGCCAAGCAGATTCCCTCCATCGCTGTCGGCGTGGTGATCTCCATCATCGCCACCTGCTTCATGACCGCCGGCTATGACGGCATCGTCAACTTCATCAAGCGCCAGATCGCCCCGGAACGCCGCAGAATGCTTTCCGCCGCCAAGGGGATCTTCTTCTCGTCCATTCTCAATATGCTCAAGTCCTATGTGCTGATCATCTGCATCACCTTTGCGGAAATGTTCGTCGGTCTGACCGTGTTCAAGCTGATCGGCATCTACCACAGCGAATACCTCGCCTCCGTATCCATCGCCGTTGCCATCATCGACATTTTCCCCGTCCTCGGCACAGGTACCGTTCTGGTGCCGTGGGCGATCATCTCTTTCATCACCGGCAACATCGGCATGGGTATCGGACTGCTGATTTTGTATGCAGTGATCTCCGTCATCCGCCAGATCATCGAGCCGAAGCTGGTCGCCGCCAACCTCGGTCTGCCGCCCATCGTCACCATCATGTGTATGTACATCGGTCTGCAGCTGTTCGGCGTGCTGGGTATGTTCGTCATGCCGCTGATGATCACCATGGTCAAGCTGATGAATGACCGTGGACTGCTGCACGTTTGGAAGACTGCGGAAATCGCCGAGGCCGAACCGGTGGCAGAAAAGCCGGCGGAAGAGGAAAACAGCTAAGGCAGCACCGCACAAATTGCGGCGCACGCCTTGCTTGAATCTTATTCCGTCAGATTGCATAAAAATCCCTTGACTTGCGTCAGCAAGTCGGCGAAATTTCTGTACAACCTGACGAAAAATCTTACTTCGCAATCCGCACACCCCAATTGTGCGGTGTTGCCCTAAAACACGTCAAAACGGCACTGCCGCATTTCGCAAAAAAGACAGCAGAAGCTTTTCCCGGACAAAATCCTTCGGAAAAGCTTCTGCTTTTTTGCTTGCTTATATTGAAAAATCATTTGCCGGCTAAAGAATGCGCACCGGCACGGTTTACGCCGTGCCGATGCTTGTGTCGAGATTCGTTTTGTTATGTGCTCTCGTTTTCGGATGCACTGCGGAAACCGGGACGCATACCGCCCGCAAAGCCGTTCGGCATCCGGGACGGCTGTTCGCCCTCAGCCGGTGCGGATGGCTGTTCCTCCCCGGAAGTCGTGGTGGCAGGTTCTTCCGGCTCGGATGGTGGAGAAGCTTCTCCGTCCTGTGCCGGAGCGGAGGGCTGTTCGGTCATTTCCGTGCCGTTCTGTGCCTTGCCGCCGCGGAATCCGTTGCCGCCGCCCATGCCCATTGAACCCATGTCCGCAATGTTTAGTCCGCCCGTCTCGATGCAGGTGCTGCTGTCCGCCGTCTGCCCGTCATCCGTGGAGGGAATGGTGCCGTTTAGCTGACCGAGCACACTCTGTGTGCGCAGATCGCAGAAAGTGCGCAGGGCAGCAACGCCCTTTTCAAATTCCTCTGCGGTGCAGAATTTGGTCGGATCCTTCTCCACATACGGTGCGATTAGATCATGTGCTTCCAGAATCATGCCGTCGATATCGGTGTTCTCCAGAAATTCCGCAAAGAGTTTGTGGTACGCATCGGTGTATTCTTCACCGGAGAAGATCCAGTCCGCCATGGGACGGTCGCCGTTTCCGCTGACGGAGAGGGGCGTGTCGATGGGGTCATTGACGGCGGAGGAAGCGCTGTTCCCCTGAAAGGAGCCGAATGCCAGATTGTAGTCCCAGGGGATCATGGACAGCTGTCCGTCCTTTTCGTGCAGGTAGTAGTTGTGGATCATGGAGCCGGTGTAGCTGTCGCCGTTGACCACATAATTGTGCACGACGAAGTAGCGCAGTACCTGCTCGATGTCCAGTGCCTGCTCTAAATCCTCCTGCGTGGACAGCAGACGCAGGGATTCGATCAGCCGTGTTTTGTCTTTTTCGGAGATATCCGTTTTGGCGTTGTCAAAAATGTTGGCATAGCTGTCGGGGTCATCGTCCGTGTACTGCAGCTTCACATCGCTGCTGCCGCGTCCCATTTCCCCCGGCATCCCCTTTTCGCCGTTCCCAAATTTTTCGCTGTCAAAGCTGTTCTCCCCATCGGGGGAGTCGCCCTGCGGCATTTCGGGCGGTTGGAGTTGACCGTCTGCGGGGAAGTCCTCGCCAAACGGAAATTCTCCCTTGTCGGGCATAGAGACGCCTTCCTCGGCTTCTTCATTAAAGGCGTTCATGTCAAAGTCCTGCCCGTTGCCCCGACCGCCGCCGAAGGATTCGCTGTCCGGCTTGTACAGTTCGCCCGTATCGCTGCCGTAATTGCGCTGTAAAAAGGCGTCCTCAACCCCTTCCACCGCCAGATACAGTCCCCAGTCCTCACCGTTGACCGTGATGTAAACAAAGGAACACAGCGGTGCGCAGACGCCGTTCTCCGCCATCAGGCGGTACGTCAGGTAATCCTTCATGTAGGTGTTGTCCTGAATGATGTTGTTTAGGCTCAGCTTATCCAGTCCGTGGTAGGTTTTGCCGTCCGTGTAGTGATCGAATTCGATCTTGAAGCTGTAGCGGCTGCTGTCCATGGAGGACACGTTGCGCAGGGAGGTGTTGCCCTTGGCACGGATGCCGACATCTTTAAAAGACTCGTTGTCGATGACCACGGCGCAGGGGACGTATTCCTCATCCTCGCACCCTTCGATAAATTCGTCCCAGTCGTCCATGACGATGTCCAGGGTGTGCACACGGGTGGTGTCAAAAATCTTGCTCTCGTAAGCCATAGCCCGTGCGGCGGAGCGGATGCCGAGACTTTCTCCGTTCATGAAGGCGACCGTGATGACCAGCGCAAGAACGACGGCAAGAATACAGATGCGGTCTATCCATTTGTGCGTGGACATATCGTGACCTCCTTAGCCCATGTAGTCGCCGTTGTAGCTGACCAGAACGGCGCTCTGTACGCCGGGCATTTCGGAAAGCGTGTTGATAAAGTCGGTGTTGTCGCTCTTCAGGCGGATTTCGGCGTTGAGTTCAATGCGCCCCTTCTGCACGGATTTGCTCTTGATGACGAGGCGGTTGGTGTGGGCACGCAGGAAATCCGCTGCCGCCTTTTCCGCCTCCTGATCCATGCACTGCAAAACGACGATGTATGGATTGGCGTGGGATTTGCGGTTGACGAAAACCAAAAGAATGACGCCGATGACGATGCTGCCGAGGACGGCAAGAGGGATCATGCCTGCGGCAAGGACAATGCCTACGGCGATGGATCAGAACAGGAAAGCGATGTCCAGCGGCTCCTTGATCGCCGTGCGGAAACGGACGATGGACAGAGCGCCGACCATGCCGAGGGACAGCACCACGTTGGAGGTGACGGCGAGAATGACCAGTGTGGTGATCATGGTGAGGGCGATGAGCGTCACGCCGAAGCTGGAGGAATAAAGAACGCCCTGAAACGTCTTTTTATACACGAAGAAAATGAACAAGCCCAGACAAAACGCCAGCGCCAAAGCGATGACCATGTCCAAAGGATTGACCGAGGTTACGTTGTCGAGAAAGCTGGATTTGAAAATGTCTTGGAACGTCATAAATTTTTACTCCTTTATCCATAAATTCTGCAAGCCTGATACTTGGAAAAAGCGCCCGTGTGTCTGCCCTGCTGCCAAATGGCATCCCGAATGATGTCCGGGAGAAAGGTGTCCCACTTGACTTCCATCAAAATGGGTGCACCGGGTACCGGGACGGTGATGCAGTCGGGATTCAGCACGTCCGTGCAGCGCATGGCGGTGCGGAGGTTGCTGTCAAAGGTGATGCGCACATTCCCGGGCGGGTAGATGTACGGCTCCCTCGTGTAGTCCACGATGGTTTTCGGCAGCAGACCCTCGTCGTGCATTTTGCGGTACAGCTCCCGCACCAAAGGATCCGGGCTTTCGGGCATCCATTCGAGATTTCCGTCCACAATGGCCTGTACCTGCGGTGCGGTGAGCACGGCGCCGTCCTTATGCCCGAGGGAATCGACCTTCGTCTTTTTTTCCAGACGGATGAACGATGTGTCGCCGTTGTAGTAGCGTATGCGGAACTTCTCCCGCATACAAACGCCGTCCGATTTTTCCGCCAGCGCCTTGTCGTAGAGGTTGTCAAAGTACAGACTGCGGATACGGTATATCCCGTTCGGCGCATAGGGGTCGGGCGAAGCCACTGCGCAAAGCCGCTGGCGGATGCAAAGCAGGTCGCTTTTGCTGATCTCATGCTTGCATTCATGGCGGTAATCCATTGGTTTTCACTTCCTTTCCTTGCTTCTTATGGAGAGAATAGCATGGAAATGTGAACCGGATTTATCGAAAAAAACCGTATTTTTATAAACTTTTTATGAATAAAGGATAAATGCAAAAATAGAATTTACAGCGTTACGCCGTCCTTAAAGATGGCGATCTCCCGAAAGCCGTTTCGCTCGTTGCAGGTTCTCTGACCGCCGGCAACGGACAGAATATGTGCTTCCAGTGCCTGCACATCGTCCCGGCTGCCGTCGAAGTCGATCCAGCCCGGCTTTTGGCGAAAGAGCGATTGTCCCGTGGAGATCTTGATCGTCGGTACCGCACTGCCGAAGGGGGTGCCGAGCCCGGTGGTAAAGAGAAGGAGATGGGCGCCGGCGGCGGCAAGATTTGTGCAGGAGACCATGTCGTTGCCCACGCCTTGCAGAAGATGCAGACCCTTTTCCCTGCACCGTTCGCCCTGCCGCAAAACGGCGTGTATCGGCGCCGTACCGCCCTTTTGAATACAGCCCAGACTTTTTTCCTCCAGCGTGGTGATGCCGCCGGCTTTGTTGCCGGGGGATGGATTTTCGTAGATGGGCTGTCCGTGGTCGGTGTAGTATTTTTTGCAGTCCTCGATCAGCCGCACGATATCGTGAAACACCGCTTCGCTCTCCGCACGGCGCATCAGCAGGTGTTCCGCACCAAACATTTCGGGCACTTCTGTCAATATTGCACCGGCGCCGAAGGACAGAAAACGGTCGCAAAGCTTGCCGCACAGCACGTTGGCGGTGAGCCCCGAAAAGGCGTCCGAACCGCCGCACTTCAGACCGATCACCAGTTCCGAAGCGGGGATGGGTTCACGCATAATATGGGCGATGGACGCCGTCATGGCGTCGAGAGCTTTCAGCAAAACGTCCTCTTCGTTCTGCGTCTTTTGCAGGACGACGGTCTGCGCATTCTGCACGTTTTGCACCAGCGGCAGAAAGGTTTCGGGCGTGTTGTTTTCACAGCCGAGGAACACAAACAGTACGCCGAAAATGTTGGGGTTGTCCGCAAGACCGGCAAGGGTCATTTGCGTTGTCCGCAGATCGCCGCCCAGCTGGGAACAGCCGTAGGGATGGGTGAGGGCGAAAATATCATCGCACCGCTCGCCAAACAGGGTCTGTGCCTTGGCGGCAAGGGACTGTGCCACGCTGTTGACGCACCCCACCATGGGCAGGATCAGGATCTGTTTGCGCACGGCACAGCGACCGTCCCGCCTGCGGTAGCCTGCAAAAAAGGGCGCCTCGGCGGCGGGCAAAGGATTGTATAACGGTGCATAAGTATACTGCGGCGCAGTAGTCAGATTTGTGACAAGGTTGTGGGTGTGCACGTGCTCGCCCCGGGCAATATCCTGCGCCGCAATGCCGATGCACTGCCCGTATTTGATCACCTTTTCCCCCTTGCGGATGGGGCGAAGGGCGACCTTGTGCCCGGCGGGGATGCCGGAGGGTAAATCCTCCATGACCACGGCAACGGTGTCGGACGGATGAATTTGAAAAAGTCTTGCCAAAAATGCTCACTCCCTGTTGACAGATACCCCTTAAAAAGGGTACAATACCATAAGTATACAGTTCGGCGCAGCTTGCGTCAAGCAGAAAGAGGGGATCCGATGGGCAGAGCAGAGAAAGTCGGCAATGCCGTCAAGCGTGCCATCGGCGTACAGGGCAGTTTCAAGGACGCCATACTGCCCATGCTCGGCTACAGCTTTATCAACATCTTTTCCGCCGGCAGCGGTCACGTCATCAGCTTGTATTTTTCGGCGTTTTTGACGGATGTGGAAAACCTGTCCCTGTCCCACGCCGGACTGGTGGTGATGATCGCCACCGTCTGGGATGCGATCACCGACCCGGCCATGGGCATCATTACCGATCGCACCCGCTCCCGCTGGGGACGGCACAGGCGCTATATCCTTTGGGGCATTCCGCTGCTGGTTTTGTCGTGCATCATGATGTGGAACTCCTTCGGCATCTCCGCCACCGGCAACACCACTGCCACCATGATCTACTACGTTTTGGCGTATATGCTCTATAAGACGGCGTACACGATCATGATCGTTCCCCATACGGCCATGCTTCCCGAGCTGGCGCCGGAGTACGCTTTGCGCACGCAGTACAATTCCGTCGGCTACCTGATGAATTCGGCGGGCATGGTGCCGTCGTTTTTGCTGGTCGCCTGCATCTTCGGCTTTTCCAACATGGACTCGCTCTCATCCGATTCGAGAGGCAAGTTCGTTGTCGTGGGCATTGTTCTGGCGGTGTTCTATGCGCTGTCCGCATTCATCACCTTTG
>JAQXLO010000259.1 GCA_029012165.1 Oscillospiraceae bacterium
CCACGACTCTGCGGCAGTACTGCGAAGCGAAGCACGAACGGGATCGCTTTCTCATCCACCACGGCAACCTGTCCGCCTCCTACCGGGAAACGGCGGAGGAACTGATGAAGGATGAGTCGCAGTTTCTGACCACCGTGACCACCGCTACCTTAGAACTGGGCATCGACATCGGACGGCTGGAACGGGCGTTTCAGATCGACGCACCGTTTATGGTCTCTTCCTTTTTGCAGAGGATGGGGCGCACGGGACGGCGGGACGAGCCGCCGGAAATGTGGTTCGTCATGCGGGAGGATATGCCCGAACCGAGAGCCATGCTCCCGTCTACCGTGCCGTGGAAACTGCTGCAGGGCATTGCACTGGTGCAGCTGTATCTGGAAAAACGCTGGGTGGAGCCGCCGAAGCTGGACAGGCTCCCGTTCAGTTTGCTGTATCACCAGACCATGAGCACCTTGGCATCCTGCGGAGAGCTGACGGCGGCGGAATTGGCACAGCGGGTGCTGACGCTGCACTATTTTCACCGCATTTCCAAGGAGGACTACAAAGAATTGCTGCGCCACCTGCTGGAAACGGAACACATCCAGCGTACCGAGGAGGGCGGCCTGATCGTGGGACTGGCAGGGGAGCGGGTCATCCATTCGTTCAAATTCTACGCTGTCTTTCAGGAAAGCGAGGAATACACTTGCCGCTGCGGGTCGCAGGAATTGGGCACCATCGTGATGCCGCCGCCCGTGGGCGAAAAGATTGCACTGGCCGGTCACGTTTGGATCGTGGAGGAAGTGGATCACAAACGGCACCTGATCTACTGCGAGCAGGTCAAGGGAAAAGTGCCCGCCTATTTCGGCGATTGCCCGGGGGATATCCATACAGTCGTATTGGAGAGAATGCGTGAGGTTTTGCGGGAGGACAAATCCTACCCCTACCTGATGGCAAATGCGGTGGCACGGCTGTCGATGGCACGGCATTCCGCACGCAATTCCGGCGTGACGGACAAGGCGCTGATCTGTCTGGGCGGCGATATGTGGTGTCTGTTTCCGTGGCTGGGCACATATGCGTTTTTGGCGATGGAGCGGTTTTTGAAGCTGCGCTGTGCCGACCGGCTCTCTCTGCGGGCGATGGATTCCTACCGCCCGTATTTTATCCAGTTCAAGATGAAGGCGGACGAGGAAACGTTTTTTCGTGTGCTCAGCGAGGAGGCGCAAAAGGACTTTGACCCGATGGAGCTGGTCTATCCCGGCGAAGTGCCGCTGTTTGAAAAATATGACGAGTACCTGCCCGAACGGCTGGTGCAAAAGGGATTTGCCTACGGCATCCTCGGCATCGACGAAATGAAAGAGCGCATCCGCTCATGGACAGGCATCGTCTGCGAGAACTGATTAAGAAGATGGAGAAGCATATGGACAGAAAATTAACAGGGATAATGCCCGCACTGATGACGGCGTTTGACGATACGACCGGCGGCATCAGCAGGGACAAGACGGCGGCTCTTGTGAAAAAGCTGAAAGCGGCAGGTGTACACGGACTCTATGTCGGCGGTTCAAGCGGAGAAATGGTGTTCTGCTCGGTTGAGCAAAGAATGGAACTTTTGGAGACGGTAATGGAAGCGTGCGGCGATCTTTGCGTGATCGCACATACGGGCGCCATGACTACGGCGGATGCCCTGCGGCTTTCCCACCATGCGGAAAGCGTCGGCGCACACGCCATTTCGTCCGTAACACCGCTGTATTATAAGTATAGCTTCCGGGAGATCAAGCAGTATTACGCACGCTTGTGCGAAGCGGTCAGCATCCCGGTCATCCTATATAATATCCCTGCCTTAACGGGGACAACACTGAATGCGGACGAGCTGTCCGATCTGCTCTCCATGGACGGGATAGGCGGGATGAAGTTCACATCCTCGGACTTCTTTCTGCTCAATCGCCTCAAACAGATGTTCCCGGACAAGGTGTTCTACAACGGCTGTGACGAGATGCTTTTATCCGGGCTTTCCGCCGGTGCGGACGGCGGCATCGGCACGACATACAACTTCATGCCGGAATTGATGCTTTCCATCTATCGGCTGTTCCGGGAGGGACGCATGGGGGAGGCATACGCCGCACAGTCGCTGGCCAATCAGATCATAGCCCAGGTGGTGCCGAAGGGCGTTCTGCCTGCGTGCAAACAGATGATCTGTTTCTCCGGTCTGGATTACGGCGTCTGCCGTGAGCCGATTCTTCCACTGGAGGAGACGGCGAAACAGGAACTGTATGAAAAGGCGTGGAAACCGGTTGAAAACTATATAAAGCACATGGCTTGAAATGCGGAATCTGGAAACTCGGTTTTTCCTTCCGGCGAAGCTGTGCCCTGACGGATGCCTGTGCGAGGAACTTGCACTACGGAATTCATGGGCTTTGAGGATGGAAGAACCTGATAGGTAAGCACAAGGATTAGCGAGTGGGATGGAGGATATACATATATATAGTGCCCTGTGTCAAAGACCGTTGCCATGATGTGCGGGGGAAAAGAGAACGGGGAGTATGACCGCCAAATGAAACGCACGGGATAGTTGTAAAATAGGGAAAGAAAAGAGAAAAAAGTTGAAAAAAGCGCTTGACATTTGGGTGTGGTTGAGATATAATAGCAAAGCACTTCGGGAGCGGAAGCGAATCGAAGTGAGAAGCACCTTGAAAATTAAACAACGATTGATCAAAAGAAACCCT
>JAQXLO010000260.1 GCA_029012165.1 Oscillospiraceae bacterium
AACACCATTTACGCCGACGAAATGGTCAACCTGTTCGGCGTGGATGCCGTGCGCTACTATCTGCTCGCAGAGATGCCCCACGCCAACGACGGCTCCCTGACCTATGAAACTTTCATCGAACGCTACAACACCGACCTCGCCAATATCATCGGCAATCTGGTCAACCGCACCGTCGCCATGGTCAACAAGTACTTCGGCGGCGTCCTGCCCTGCAAGACCTGCGGCGGCGAATTTGACGACGACCTGAAAGCCACGGCTTTGGGCGTTTTGCCGAAAATGACGAAAGCGATCGACGAATTCCGCATGGCGGACGCCGTGTCCGAAGTGATCGCCCTTGCCCGCAGAAGCAACAAATACATCGACGAGACGCTTCCGTGGGCGCTTTCCAAGGACGAGGCGCAGAAGGATCGCCTGTCCACCGTACTGTACAACCTGACCGAGAGCATCCGCTTCATCGCCGTACTGCTCAAGCCCTTTATGCCCGACACGGCAGAAAAGATTCTGGCACAGTTGAATTGCGGCATCGACACACTCGACTCTCTCGCCGATTTCGGTGCCATCCCTGAGGGGCATCAGGTTGGCACGGCTTCGCCGCTGTTCGGTCGAATCGACGCCGAAAAGATGCTTGCAGAAATTGCGAAGGCACATGAGCCTGCCGAGCCTGCCCCGGAAAAGAAAGCGATCCCCGGACTTGCGCAGATCAGCATTGAGGACTTCGCCAAGGTGGAACTGACCGCCGCCAAAATCGTGGACTGCACCCCCGTCAAGCGTGCCAAAAAGCTGCTTTGCCTGACGCTGGATGACGGCTCCGGCACACCCCGTACCGTTGCATCCGGCATTGCCAAGTGGTACAAGCCCGAGGATTTGATCGGACACACTGTTGTCTGCGTCACCAACCTTAAGCCCGCCGTGCTCTGCGGCGTGGAAAGCCAAGGCATGATTCTTGCCGCCGACTGCTCGCAGGACGATGTGAAAGTACTGATGATCGACAACGTGCCCGCCGGCTCCCGAATCCGCTGATGAAAAATATATTCGACTCCCACGCCCATTACGACGATGAAGCGTTCGACACCGACCGGGATGCATTGCTCGAATCCCTGACCAAGCAAGGGATTGCCTGCGTCATTGACTGTGGGTGCAGTGAACGCTCGTGCGAAAGTGCGCTAAAGCTTGCCGAGCGGTATGCGTACATCTACGCCGCCTGCGGCATCCACCCGGAGGAATGTGAAAGCTTCGGCGATGTTTCGACCCTGTACGAACGGCTTCTCCCCTTTTGGCAATCCGAAAAGTGCGTGGCGGTCGGCGAGATCGGTCTCGACTATCACTGGGACATCGACAAGCCAACGCAAATTGCCTTTTTTGAAGCACAGTTAGAAGCCTCCCTGAAGCTCGGTAAACCGGTCATTATCCACGACCGTGAAGCCCACGGCGACACCATGGAGCTGCTGCACCGCTACAAACCGCAGGGCGTACTGCACTGTTTTTCCGGCAGTGCGGAAATGGCACGGGAAGCGGTCAAGCTGGGGCTGTATATCGGCTTCGGCGGTGCTGTCACCTTTAAAAATGCCCGCAAGCCGCTGGATGCCGCCGCCGCTGTTCCGCTCGACCGACTGCTTTTGGAGACGGACTGCCCCTATATGGCGCCCGTCCCGTTTCGAGGTCAGCGCTGCGACTCGTCCATGATTCCCATGGCCGCCGAAAAGCTTGCGGCGATCCACGGGATGTCCGTGCAGGAGATGCTGGACGTCACCTGCCAAAACGCCCGGACGCTGTTTCACATATGATATAAATGCCTGAAGCCCAAAAGGCCGCAGGCATTTTCTCTGTTTCCGTTGACGAAAGCGCCAACGATTGCTATAATACAAATAGGTCTGGGAGAAATTCGCATTATGAGACCTGAAAACATGACGGAATAGTTTTCGATTTACTGTGGCGAATGACAACAAAGTACTGCCACCCGAAATAAAGCCCAAGTTTTAAAAATCGAGAAGGAGAACAGATGAATGAAAAACCGAGATAAAACAAATCCAATCACTGCACTTTTAGATTTACTTAGAGGAAAACTTATCTCAATTTATTATATCTTTATAAATAGTGTATATAGACATTTACCACTACGAAACCGTGTATTGTTTTTTACAATACGTGCGAACGATCGTCTGCTTGAAAATGCAAAAACAGTATATGATGCGCTTCCTTGCAAAAAAACGGTATATGCACGCACTGGACAAGTTTCACCGAAAGAAGCAAGACATATTAAGAGGCTTTTGCTTACACATAAGGTTATCGTAACAGACGACTACTTGTTGTATCTGCGTCAGTTTACCCTGCGACCCGGACAAAAAGTCATGCAGATTTGGCACGCCGGAGGTGCATTCAAAAAGTTCGGATATGACTCTGATTCCAACCCAAACAAGCAAGCCGCAGGAACTGTGTCCAACATTGAGCAGTATTCGTCGGTTGTCGCCACTGCGGAGGGTTGTCGAAAGCACATTGCGTCCGGATTTGGGATTCCTGTAGACATTGTCCACGCATACGGGCTTCCGCGGACAGACAAACTGTTTGATCCTGCTTATTTGGAGAAAACACGCACAGATTTCTTTGTACGACACCCTCAATGGAAAGGGAAGAAAATCTATTTATATGCTCCTACATTTCGAGAAAAGGATCATAAACGCGTTCGCTATGACCCAAAACTTGACTTTTCAGAAATAGATCGGGAAATGACGGATGATGAAGTCCTTTTAATCCATATGCATCCAACAGTTAAATACTCATTTCTTGACAGAGAGTATGCACACATACATGATGTTACACAGCAGGAAGATACTTTGGTTCTTCTGTGTGTTGCAAGCTTAGTTATCACTGATTACTCCACCGTAATCGTGGAAGGATCCATTTTACGACTTCCCATGATGTTTTATTGTCCCGATATTGAAACGTATGATCGCGGCTTTTATTTGCAGTATCCCGATGATCTTCCGGGCGAAATGCTGACAGACGGAAGCAAATTCATCGAGTTTGCCCGAAAAGCCATTACAGAGCGCAGTTATGCTCGGGAAGAAAAATATCGCATAGAACAAACGGCCGCTTGCGATGGACACGCAACAGAGCGTGTTGTGCTGGAAATAATGAGTTGGCTTTCGGAATAAGCATTATGCGCAGGAACAACCGAAATCCAAAAGCGCTTTTGCAGACATATCCACAATAAACAACAAAATATATAAAACATTTAGGTCGGGGGCTTCTCGACCTTTTGTTTTTTTTGCACAGCTGTGTTTTTTCTTTTTATTTGACAAGAGTATAAAAATATGGTAGTATGAATAAAATATGGATAATTCTGCTTGGAGGTGTATGGATGACAAAAATGAAAAAACCACTTGCGTTTCTTTTTTCGATTCTTTTTCTCTTTCTGACCGGCGTGACCGCCTTTGCGGAAGGCGAACCGGTCACTGAACCGGAACCTGATCCCGAGCCGATACCCTTTGTAATCCTTTCGTCCACAGATCGGGTCACCAAGGGCAAAAGCATCACCCTTTCCGTCAACCGGGATGGAGATATTGTTTGGTCCAGTTCCGACGATTCCGTGGCGTCGGTGGACAACAACGGCGTTGTGACCGGCCGTTCAATCGGCACGGTAACCATCTCTGCCGTCCTGTCCGGAACGGAGGAGACCGCCGTCTTTACCCTGCACGTTGTCGGCAAAAACTTTTTCTGGCGTGATCTTTTGGAAAAGCGGCAGATCTTTGGCTACCGATACAGCTATGTCGGCGATTATTACTACACCGACGACAAGGACTGCTGGCAGAAATTTTTCGGTTTCAACTTTGCCTACGACATTGCCGCACCGCTGGTGCTGATCCACTATGACTATGTCCGTGTTTTCTTCACCTACGATAATCTGGACTGGATGATCCAGATGTGGAAGGGGCAATACGGTCTGCTGTTCCACGGCAGTGAAATCGGCGTATACACAAAACCTGCCGGCAGCAGCAGTGCCACCCGGTACTCCCACTACGCCGCCGCAGACCCCGAAAACTATCTGAAAATGAGCTCGTCCCTGTATCACAAGCAAAAGATCAACGGCAACTACGAGTTTGAATTTGAACGTCCTTACGACGACTACTGGTGGTGCACCGGCTTTGTGCCCGGACACCTGCGCAACACCCTCGACTGCAAGGAGCTTCGAACCGAATCACGCATCACCCTCAAGGATGAGAAAATGGCACGCCTATTCTGCGAGGGGCTGCGGGAATGCGGCTTTGCGCAGGTCGAGAACAAAGAATCCCTGTGTGAGGACACCTTTGCCTGCGACGGCACGGATGTATACCTGCAATGGCAGAATATTTCCGGCGCCGCAAACCACGCATCCCACTTCTCCATTTGGAGCTTTGTCGGCATAAACGGCTTTTTCCTCATGCTGCTCCTGTTCTTCGGCGCAATGATGCTTCTCTCCGTTAGCGGACTCGGTCTGCTGATTCTATTGATCTAAGCGCTCTGTTATCCGGCAGGGCGATCTTACAAAAAGTAAAGGAGCTTTTACCATGAAAAAGTTTGTCCGTCTTTTTTCACTTTGTCTTGCTGCCGTGCTTGTGCTTTCCAGCTTCGGCTGCACAGGGAAATCTCCCAGCCCGGAGAAGGAGACGCATCCCGCTTTGGCTGCGGCGGATCTGAAGATCGGCGTTCTGTTCTCGGATGACGCTTCTATCAACGGGCAGTCCTATTTCCAGAAGATCGGCATCGAAAATGCCATGCAGAAACTCTCCCTGAAAGAGGAACAGGTTCTGTACAAAACCAACATCGCAGATGTCTCCTTTGAGGCGGAGGGCAAGCTGACCACTACAACGGCGCCGACAGAAACCACCACCGAAAAGGAAGAGACAGAAAAAAAGACAACGGCAAAGTCCACAGAGCCGGAATCCTTCACGGACGACGAGGGCAACAATGTCATCGTTGCTACGCCCGTCACCCCTGTGCCGGCAGAAACCGCAGTCGAAGCAGTTTTTGACCTACTGGAAAAGGGCTGCAATGTCCTGATTGCCACAGATGCCGTCTATGATGATTTCACCGCATGGGTCGCCGGACAGTATAAGGATCTTCTTGTCCTGCAATATAACGGTACGCACACTGACCTTGCCAATGTGCAGCCCTACAGCATAAAGCTGTACGAAGGATTCTATATGGCGGGTGCTGTCGCCGGTGCTTTAGGCGCAAAAAATATCGGCTTCGTTGCAGGGGTCAAGGATGACGCCGCCGTGCAAAACATCAACGCCTTTGCCCTCGGCTGTGCGAAATACAACAAGGACGCCAAGCTTACCGTGCGCTACACCAATGTTCCCTTTGACCTGAGTCTGGAGCGCACCGTTCCCGAAACATTGATTGAAAAGGACAAATGCGACCTGATCGCACAATCCGTGCTGACTGCACTGCCCCAAGCTGTTGCATCTAATCAGGACGGCGAGTACAAGTTTGAACCCGTGGCGTGCATCGGATTCGGCTACGATATGGCAGCCGATGGCGGAAAACAGAGCGTGTGCTCCGTGATGTTTGATTTCGGTGTTTACTTTGAAAAAACACTGTCTGCCCTGACGGACGGCACCTTTGAGGCAACGGCGTATGTCGGCGGCATCACGGACGGTGTCGTTACCCTCAGCAAGCTGTACACCGACAGCGCAAAAGCCGCCGAGGCACAGAAAGCCGTTGCCGACGCTTTCGCAAAGGGGCTGGATGTGTTTGAGGGCGTCACTGCCGCCAAGGGCGAATACGCCGCGAATGTTACCGTAAAATAATCGGAGGACAAAATGGCAAAACGAATAGACGGAAAAAAAATCTCTGCCGCCATGCTGGAAACCGTTGCGGCAGAGGTAACAGAACTCAAAAAAGAAGGTATCGAACCCACCTTGGCGGTCATTCTTGTGGGGGAGGATCCGGCTTCGCAGGTCTATGTGCGCAACAAACAGCGTGCCTGTGAGCAGGTCGGGATTCGTTCCGTGTCGCACATTCTTCCCGCAGACACCACACAGCAGACGCTGCTTGCGCTGATTGACACGCTGAATCGGGACAAAAGCGTGAACGGGATTCTCTGTCAGCTCCCCTTGCCGAAGCATTTGGACGAAGAACAGGTTCTGCTTGCCATCTCTCCCGAAAAGGATGTGGATGCTTTTCACCCGGTCAATGTGGGGCGCATCACCATCGGCAACGCCGATCTGCTCCCCTGCACGCCGGCAGGCGTTATGGAAATGCTACGGTATGAAAATATTCCCGTAGCCGGAAAGCACTGCGTTGTCCTCGGGCGCAGCAACATCGTCGGCAAGCCCATGGCGCTACTCCTGCTCGCCGCCAACGGCACTGTCACGGTTTGCCACTCCAAAACAGAAAACATTGCCGCCTATACCCGCACCGCCGATATTCTCGTCACCGCAGTCGGCAAACAGAACTTTGTCACAGCAGATATGGTAAAGCCCGGCGCCGTCGTCATTGACGTGAGCATCAACCGCAACGCCGAAGGCAAGCTTTGCGGCGATGCGGATTTCGATGCCGTCAGCGAAGTGGCATCCTGCATCACCCCAGTCCCCGGCGGTGTCGGACCCATGACCATCGCCATGCTGATGAAAAATACAGTCTCTGCCGCAAGGGCACAGAGCAAAAAGTAACAGGTTGAAAACGGACATTCGCCGAGAAGTGAATGTCCGTTTTTATTTCCGAAGCGTGCTTGCAGTTGACGAACCGCCACGAAGATGTATACTGATTCTATAAAGAAGAATGAAACTGGAATAAATGAAAAATAAAATGTTTTGGTTTTAAAGCAGACTGATGCACTTCCGGCATTGACTGGTGTACAACGGATTGATAACGATGGTTGACAGACCGTTGCATCACATTGTTTCAATCACGGTATCATACCACTGCTCCTGAAAATGAACGGCTTTCTCCATTTCCTGCTTTGAAAAACAAACGCCGTCGGGGGCGGCAATGAGCTTATCCTCCACGTCATTTCTACGAAATGCGATACCGATAATTCGACAATCATACGCAGAAACCGGCTCATTTACGCCCAAAAGGTAAACATCCAGCTCCTCCCCGTCGCCGCTGAGGACACCGGGAATAAAGCCGTAATTGATGGGATATACAAGGTCATATTTTTCCTTATGATGAACATAACCTATGGGACGGTCTATCTCAATATGAACTTGTTTGCCGAGATAGGAACGAACAAGCGCCGCACGAGAAGCCTGAAAATGAGAATCTAACAAAGCAACCGCCCTACTTTCATAAAAAGAAAGGTTCATCACGGATTTTTGTGGGATTTAAAGTTTCGATCAAGCCTTTGGGAAGGCTTGCGGATTCCAAAGGCAGCGCCTTTGGTCGCCGACCGCAGTCGGCGAAATCCTAACAACACCAAAAGCGCAGGAGGGGAGCCAAAACAGTCCAGTGGACTGTTTTGGCGTGGGGAACCCTCGCCGGGGGTTCCCCGGTGCGAAGCACAAATCCCACAATTTTCCATGAAGAACGAAAAGAAAACGTCTGATGGAATAT
>JAQXLO010000261.1 GCA_029012165.1 Oscillospiraceae bacterium
TGCCGAGACAGAAAAAGCCGCTGTGCCGACGAGCATCACCAGCGTCAGCAGCAGAGCGATCGCACGTTTGAAAAACTTCATCTTGTATTCTCCTTTCTTTGGAAAACATTGTATCGGAATCTATGGCATTTGTCAAGGGAATTCAGCGTATCTCCCACATTCGACAAAACCATGGACATTGTTTACCGTCCATGTTATAATAAACCAAAAAAACGGAAAAGAGGTACTGTATATGCAAGCGATCCTAAACAGCCCCACTTTGTACGCCATCTGCGGCGGGATTATTTTATTCGTTGCCGTGGTCAGCTTGGTTTTTATGATCCGCGCCTACAGAGCGGGCATTCAGGCCGGCATGGACAAAAGTATGCTGAAAAGAACGATCACCTCCAGCGTCACCTTTTCGGTTCTGCCCAGCGTGGGCATCCTGCTGGGGGTCATCGCCCTGTCGGGCAGTCTCGGAACACCGTGGCCGTGGCTTCGTCTGTCGGTCATCGGTGCGCTGCACTATGAAACCCAGGTGGCACAGGCGGCCGCCGAACAGGTGGGACTGCGTTCCCTGAGTGCGGCAGAGATGTCGCCCGAAGCGTTTTCCACGATTGCGCTTTTGATGAGCGTGTGCATGATCTGGGGCATGGTGCTGTCGTTTTTCTTTAACAAGTCCTATCTCAAAAAACTGCGCAAAAAGAACACTGAAGAAAAACAAAGCAAACCCGGCTTCGGCGATTCGGCAATGGCCGCCATGTTTGTCGGTCTGGTCAGCGCCTATATCGGCAGCTACATCGGCGGATTCGTCTCCGGCGAAGGTCTTTTCACCTTCAAGGGCGATTGGACGCCGATTCTCGTCGCCGTTGTTTCGGCGCTGGTGATGGCGGTATTCACCTATTTCGCAGAGAAAAAACACAAGGTCTGGCTCGAAAGCTTTTCCATCGCAGGCAGTATGCTGGTCGGTATGCTGGCGGCAGTGCTTTTTTAGGAGGATGGTTCGATGAAAAATACGGAATTTTTTGATAAATACAACCGCAACACCCATATTCTCGGACGGATCGTCAGCGCCGTCACGCTGGTGCTTCTGATCGGTGCGCCCTTCGTCATCGGCGGCTTCATCGGCGCCATGCCCAACCTGTCCGCCGTTGCCAAAGGATTCATTTCCGTGGGGCTGGTCTGGACGGTTTCCAGCGTTGTGGAATTTTTGATCTATACGCCCATGCTCGGCTCCGGCGGCAGCTATCTCGCATTCATCACCGGCAACCTGATCAATATGAAAATCCCCTGCGCCATGAACGCCAAGGAGATTGCCGGAACCAAATCCGGCACCACGGAAAACGAGATCGTCTCCACGCTGTCCATTGCGTCCTCCAGTTTGACTACCATCGTCATTTTGGCGCTGGGCGTTTTGCTGCTGGTGCCGCTGCAGCCTGTTCTGCAAAGTCCCGTGCTCCAGCCCGCATTTGAAAATGTGGTGCCGGCGCTTTTCGGCGCCATGGCGTATAAATATTTTCGCAAGAACATCAAGCTTGCGCTGGTTCCCCTGCTGGTCATGAGCGTTCTCTTTGTGCTGGTGCCTGCACTGATCAGCCAGACCAGCATGATGATCATTCCCAGCGGTGCGCTGACCATCGGTCTTGCGTTCCTGCTGTTCAAGAAAAATCGTTCTGCGGAGGGTTGACGGCATGAAGATTCTGTTTGGCATTGTGCTCGGCATTGTCCTGCTGGTCGTTTTGCTGCTTTTGACCGCTCTGCTTCGCACGCTCCTGACGCCCGGCAAGGTGTCCGGCTACAAGGCGCCTGCGGAGGACGAACGTGCTTTGGAATACGCAAAGCTTTTGTCCGAGATGGTCAAGTGCGACACCACCTCCCATGACGGGGAACATAATCCCGAAAAGTATGCGGAATTTCACAAAGTCCTCGAACGGCTTTTTCCCGCCGTGCACGAGAAACTGGAAAAAACGAACATCGACGGAAATCTCCTGTTTTACTGGAAGGGGCGGAGTTCCGAAAAGCCGCTGGTTCTGATGAGCCATCAGGATGTGGTTCCCGCCGAGGGGGAATGGATCCACCCGCCCTTTTCGGGAGAGATCGCCGACGGAAAAGTATGGGGCAGAGGTACGTCGGACACCAAATGCTCGGTGATGGGATTCTTTGCGGCCGTCGAGGAGCTTTTAAAGGAAGGGTTCACCCCGCCGATGGATGTGTACCTGTCCTCCTCCTGCACGGAAGAATGGGCGGGGGACGGCTGTCCCAAGCTGGTGGCCGAGCTGAAGCGCCGGGGCGTCAAGCCCTATCTTGTCTGCGACGAGGGCGGCGGCATCATCACCGACCCCATCGGCGGCATCAACGGCAACTTTGCCATGGTGGGCGTTTTTGAAAAAGGCAAGGCGGACATCAAGCTGACCGCTCGCAGCAACGGCGGACACGCTTCGGCGCCCAAAGCCAACTCCCCGATCGCACGGCTTTCCGCCTTTGTGCAGGATGTGGAAAAGAACAAACCCTTCCGCCGAAAAATGCTGCCTGAGGTGCAGTCCATGTTTGAAACGCTGGCGCCGTATGCCAGCTTCCCCCTGAAGTTCGTGTTCGGCAATATGTGGCTGTTCAAGCCCGTTTTACTCAAAGTGATGCCCATGCTGTCGGCGCAGGCAGGCGCCATGCTGCAAACCACCATTGCGTTCACCATGCAGTCCGGCTCCGATGCGTACAACGTGATGCCCCAGGAAGCCACCTTGGGCGCCAATATGCGTTTCATCCCGCACCAGGGGATGGAGGAAAGCTTGGACATCGTCCGCAAGCTCGCAAAGAAATACGATTTGGATTTGGACGTGATGCACGCCAGCGACCCCTCCAAGTCCGTGGACATCCACGGCGCAGGGTTCCGCTTGGTGGAGCAGACGATTGCGCAAACATTTGCGGGGCTTCCCGTCAGCCCCTATGTCATGACCGGCGCCACGGACGCCCGCCACTATCAGGACATTTGCGACTGCGTCGTGCGCTTTGCCCCCGTGATCTATGGACCCGAACAGATGGCGGGAATGCACGGCTTGAACGAAAACATCGAGTATAACTGCCTGCCCGGCTGCGTCGATTTCTACAAAAACCTAATTAAACATATGGGCAGTTAACTGCATATACGCCAACCGGCACAAGGAACACACCCTTGTGCCGGTTTTGTTTTTGATGGATGTTTCGACGATTTGGGAATGAAACGACCGGCATGCGCACTGTCCCGCAGGTTTGACAAAAAACGGAGAGTATGGTATAGTACTTCCGAAAAATTTTGGTTTATCACGGATTTTTGAGAATGAAAAGGTAAGGAGTGATAAATTTGGAAACATTGCATTTCGACCTCCATCAGCCGCTCGGCGGTTTCAAAGTTCTCAACGCAACCAACGGGGGACCATGGCACAAGCGGCACGTTGCCGACCAGTGGCGCTCAAACTTTGCCGATTATAAAGCGGCTCGGATTCCCTACTCGAGAAACCACGACTCGAATTTAAGCAGCACTATTTACGGCGGACCGTTTGCGCACGACATCACTGCCATCTTCCCCGACTTCGACGCCGATGTCGATGACCCGCAGTCCTACGACTTCGCCTGCACGGACGAGTCTGTTTTGGTTACACTCGAGGCGGGGACCGAAACTTTTTTCCGTCTCGGTCAATCCATCGAGCATCAAATCAAAAAGCACGACACGCTTCCCCCTGCCGATTTTGAAAAATGGGCGAAGATTTGCGAGCATATCATACGCCACTACAATGAGGGGTGGGCTGACGGTCTGCATTTGAATATCCAATACTGGGAAATCTGGAATGAAGCGGACCTTGACGGCGACGATTCGACCAACAAGCGCACATGGGGTGGAACGAAAGCGCAGTTTTTCGACCTGTACGAAATCACGGCGAAGCATCTGAAATCCTGTTTTCCACAGCTTAAAATCGGCGGACCTGCACTGGCAGGGCATATGGATTGGGCGGAATCGTTCCTGCAGGAGATGCGCAGGCGGGAAGTGCCGATCGACTTCTTTTCATGGCATATCTATTGCACCGAGCCGAAGCACCTGCTCGACAGGGCGGAAAACGTTCGCCGCATCATGGATGCGTGCGGCTACACGGATGCCGAAAGCATCCTCAACGAGTGGAACTATGTCAAGGGCTGGGAGCAGGACTTCGTCTACTCCATTGAAGCCATCCACGGTATGAAAGGTGCGGCATTCACCATGGCGTGCATCTCGGCTTGCCAGCCGTCGAGCGTGGATATGCTCATGTATTACGACACCCGCCCCTCTGCTTTTTGCGGGGCATTCGATTTCTACACCTATCGCCCGCTGAAAGGGTATTATCCGCTGTATTGGTATGGGATGTTCTACGACATGACGCATGAAATCCGCTGTACAGCACCCGCAGAGAACCTCTACACGCTCTGCGGCGTGGACAAACACGGCAAGACACTGACCGTCGTGACCTACTACACCGACGACGACCATGCGCCGCCGAAAGAAGTCCGTGTCGATTTCGGCAAACCGGGTCAATACGAGGTTTACCGCCTTGACGAAACACACGACGGCACGCTCGAAACCACGACCGAGGATTTATCCTTTACCATGCAAGCGAATACTTGCGTGCTTTTGAAAGAAATCTAACGAAAAAGACCTGCGCTCGCAGGGATAGGCTCCCTTTATGACAGACAGCGAAACAAACTGCCGTGCAAAATATTGCACGCTCTAAAAAACGTTAGCCGGCGAACGAATTTGTGAATCGGTTCGGAAAACGGCAAGCATACGGTCAGCGGAACGGTTTGACGCCGTGCCGCTGACCGTTTTCGTATAAATGGTTTGGCTTTGAAACGATTCCATTTGCGCCGGACTATCCTTACGGATAGTGGAAAATGACGATTTTTGCGAATTTAGACAAGTTGAGCGTGCATTTTCCCAATTATTCTCAAAATGGTATTGTATTCCTTAAATAGATAGTATATAATTTTTTTGAATATACGGTCGGCAATGATTTGCCTGCCGAAAAAGGAGTGTAAACACATGAAAATACGCACAAAGCTGATGAGCCTTTTGCTCGCTGTGTGCATGGTACTGATGCTCGTTCCGGCGTTCGGGACGGTCGTTTATGCCGACGGGGGAACCTCCTGTCATGTCAGCACAGCGCAGGCGTTCTCCGACGCTGTCGGGCGTGCGGACAAAACGGCGCCCTACACAATCTATCTCGACAGCGACATCACCATCGACCGCATGTACATTGAGAATCAGGATTTGACGATTGACCTTTGCGGACACACCATCACCGGCGACACAGACTCCAACGCACTCTTTTTTCTGAAGAGCAGCAACACATACTTGGGTACGCATCCCGGCGGCACAAAGCTGACGGTCAGGGACAGCAAGGGCGGCGGCACGATTACCTATGCGCTCAGAGTATTCACCAGCTATAACGCCATGTTCTCCACATCCAGCAAAGCTACGCTGGTCATTGAGAGCGGCACGTTTATTCTCACGGGAGAAACGGAAGGATACTACGGAAACATCATCTATTGCGGCAACAGCTCCACCGTGGACATCCGCGGCGGTGTGTTCCGCAACGAAACAGGCTATGAGAGCGGTCAGCGCAACAGTTGTATCTGGGTGTTCAACGGCACCGTCACCGCAAAGAATGCAAAGTTCAGTTCCTCCTCCGAGTGCATCTATGCGAATGCCCCCGTCGCTGAGGACGTTGCTATCAACATTGATAACTGTTCCTTTACGGCAGGACAAGACGCCATCTGCCTGTATGCCGGCAAGCTGACCATCGGCAATTCGCTGATTACCGTGACACGGGATAACGCCTGTGCGATTTACTTCTACTCCGCCGAAAGATGCGGCTATATTGCCGACTGCTTGGCGGCGGGCAACAACGCCTATGTGGACGGTGCGCTGTATACAAAAACGAATGAACGCGCGCTCGGCTCGTACAAGGCAGGGTGCAGAGTGGAAATCGGGCCTCCCAGAATCACCCAAGCCGAACTGTATGTCACCCCTCCCGCTGTCGGCGCAGTACCCGCCACCTATTGCAGCTCGGGCACCTACGATTACAGTGGCGGCAGTGTCGCATGGATTCCGAAACACGCCACTTTCCAGGAGGGCGTCTCTTACACCGTTTATTTCCAAGCGGAGATCGATTGTTTTGACGGCGTGTTCGCTAACTTCATAGACGTCACCCTCAACGGCGAAAAGGCAAGCGTTTTCATCGGCGCCGGAACGAAGAAAATCACAGCGGTCCATACCTTCCCCGCACTGAAGAGTACGGAAACCATCGACAGCGTCAGCATAACCGATTTGACGGCGCCCGTCGCCGGCGCAACACCCGGCAATGCGGCAACAACGGACACACGGTACAGCGTTGTCAATACCATGTGGGATCCTGAACCCGGCAGTACGTTCGCAGAGAATACCGTGTACAGCGCCGTGATTACATTGGAAGCGAAATCCGGCTATCAGTTCACCGCCGATACGGTGTTCCGTGTAGGCGGCAAAGCCGCAACCGTCTTGACACGCAGTGCAGAGGAAGCGAAGATTTCCTACACCTTCCCCGCAACAGAATCCCTTGCGGAACCGATATCCGCCGCCGCACTGTCCCTTGCGGCGCCCGTTGCCGGCGCAGTACCCGGCAAAGCGACCACAACGGACACACAGTACAGCATCGTCAGCACCGTGTGGAATCCGGCGCCGGGCAGTAAGTTTGCAGAGAATACCGTGTACAAAGCCGAGATTACGGTGAAAGCAAAAACCGGCTATGTGTTTACCAACGCAACGGTGTACCGTGTAGGCGGCAAAACCGCAACACTTGTGGCACGCAGTGCGCAGGAAGCGAAGATTTCCGTCTCGTTCCCGGCAACCGCAAAGCTTCCCACCGTCGCCATCCGAAACAACCCCGGCACGAGAACCGTCAACTACGGCGACGGCATCTTCTTTGTCGCCGTCCACACCGACCTCCCCGCCGGCGCACAGATCCGCTGGTTTGTCGATGACGTGGAAAAATCGACGGGCGATCTTTTCTCCTACGGCAACATCAAGAAAAACGCCACCGTGACCGTCAAGCTGACCGATGCCGAGGGTACGGTACTGCGGGACGCCGATGGTAAAGAAATCAGCGACAGCGAGACGATTCAGGTCAAGGCGGGATTTTTCAAAAAACTTCTCAGCTTCCTGAAGAATCTGTTCCGTGTCGCCAGAATCGTTGCACAGGCCGTCACTGAAGATTAAGACAGAAAGGAAAACGGAAGCATGAAAAAATTTTTTTCCGTATGCCTTGCCTTGCTGTGCGTGCTGTCCCTTGCGTCCTGCATGGGTGACGGCGGCAAAGCGCCCGCCGAGACCACACAGGCAAGCAATGTGAACCCTTCGACACAGAAGACCGTCACCGCTTCCGGCACAGAAAAGCAGAAAATCGCCAAGCTGGATTTTTCCCTGATGGAGCTGATGGAAGCAAACTGCATCTCCAATTTGCTGACCAACTACAAATCCGTCACCAGCACAGACCGCACGGACAACATGACCTTTTCCGCCAGCTATTTTCTGAAAGACGGCGCACCGGCGCAGATCATCCAATGGAAATATGACAGCGGAGAGGTTTCCTACGGCGGCTGGTACCGGGGATATGAAATCTCGAAGTCGGAAGACGGCAGAGTCACCGCAAGCATCGCCATCGACAAAATCACCGAGACCGAGGCGTTCCCCTATGAGGAAGTGTTCCTGTCGTATATGCGTGACATGACCATTGAGCTTGTCCGGGAGCAGGAGGACTGCTACGTCCTCGCCGCCAAGTCCATTTACAGCGACCCGGCGGACAACGATGTCTCCACCCTGACCGTGGACAAGGAAACGCTGGCCATCCGGCGCATCCAATTTGAGTCCGAGATGGACGGCGAAGTGGAAATCAACATTACATACGACACCTATGTGGACGGCATGGAACTGCTGGACGGCTTTGGCGGCAAGCTCAAGACCGTTACGGTGGTCACGGATATCGTCCTCGAAAACGGTCGCAGCAATGTCACCGTCCAAAAACAGCTCCCCGCAAATTGGGAGCTTCGCCCCTATGCCTATGAGGAAACCGCCCTGTATCTGGATGCCGACAGCACCGTGGAATACAAATATCCCGGTGACGGCAAGGATTACACCGTCTATGTGACCAATATTATGGGATAAGGAGAATACATCATGAAAAAGCTCTTTACACTTTTACTTGCTCTCACCATGCTTGTCTCCCTTGCCGCCTGCGGCGACAAAAAGGGAACCGGCACCACCGACGCCCCCGAAGCCGAGCAGACCACGGCCGCCCCCGAGCGTACCCCCGCAGCCAATGTTGACCCGACCGGAATGGAATGGGGACAGGCAGACAACGGCAGCTATACCGGCGACTTCTGGTACCCCGAAAACGGCGACACGAGCACCTGCATCCTGTTCCAGAAAGCCAACAGCGACTACGCCCCCGCAGGCTGTTCCTACATCAAAATCGTCAACGGCGAAGAAGCCGAGGATTTTCCGTGTGCAACCGATGCAGACGGCAATTTGATCGACGCCGACAATGCCGGCAAAATCAAGATCGCCTTCCTCGACGATTTCACGGCGTATGACTATGTCGCCGATGCGTGGTACTCCAGAGGCGATATGCCGGCGCTTCTGGCGCAGCTGAGCGGCAAAAGTCTTGTGGGCGAAAAGTACCCCGAGGACAGCCTCCAGCTGAAAGCGGACGGGACGACCGCCGAACTGTATGACGGCGAAAGCTACACCGGCACATGGACCCTTGCGTCACCGACCGTGGTCAACATCACCCGCAACGACAGTGTCCTGCACTTCAAAATTCAGTATGACGAAACCGGCAAAATCACCGGCCTCGCCGAAAGCTCCTTCTCCTCCTACATTTTTGCGTAAATCCCTGCAAAAGACTGCCGCCGCAGGTTGTGCCTGCGGCGGCCTGTTTTGTCCGTCAAATACGTCCTGCGAAAGACTGAATCTTCAGAAAACAGTTATGCGACTTTCGTGATCGTACCGTATGAAGTAATGTTCAGCGTGAAGCCTTTCATGTCCGAAACGGAATCGAATCCAAGCCAGTCTCTGGTGAGCCATGTCATTTTGGGTGCGATCACCACTTTGTATTCCACACCTTTTCCGGGAAGCACCCATGTCTTTGTCGAACCGCCTGCGTTGCAGATATAGCCACGGCTGTTGCAGTTATAGGATCCCGAAAGGGCGCTCTGCTTGACCCAAGACGAATTCACCTTTTTGTAAACAGTGACATTCACCTTCGCATCCTTGCTGGTCGAAAGATTGAACTGAAATTCTTCAAAACAGGACGACGGCAGTTTCACTTGAATTTTTGTTCTGTATGTGTCGCCAAATGCCTCGGTGTTCCAGCCCGTGTTGCTTTTGATATAAACCGTCTGACCGCCGATGATTCCGGTTGCGGTGTGCTTGTTGCTGCTGATCGAGGCAGCGCTGCAAACGAGTGCCGATGAGAACGCCAAAATAATCGCAAGAATAAAAGATACTGCTTTTTTCATAAATAATTGCTCCTTTTTCGTTTTGTTTTTAATTTTGTTTTATGATGTCGGCTTTGATCACGTACAGTTTGGCTACAGCATTTCGTTCCTCCTCGTTTGTTTGATTGTGACTCTATTATGACAAAAAAATATTTAAGAAACAAGTAAGCAAACGATTAAGAAACCATTATATAAATATGAAGAAAGCCTAATAAAAATATGCAAAGAATACAGGTGCGGTCTGTATGCCCGCACCTGTCCTCTCGTTCTCGCCGAAAGCTCCTTCTCCTCCTGCGTTTTTGCGGAATAAAAGCTTTGTGTCTTTTGCATAAACACGAATATCAAA
>JAQXLO010000262.1 GCA_029012165.1 Oscillospiraceae bacterium
CAGAGAGATACTCTTTTCTGCGTGCAACTGGGGCAGCGACAATGTGCACCGCTGGATCCGTTCCACCGGAGCACAGATGTACCGTTCCACAGGGGACATCAACGATAGCTTTGGCTCCTTTACGGATATCCTGCTCAGTCAGGAAAAGAATTTCGGCTTTTCTGCGCCCGGTTGTTTTAACGATATCGATATGCTCACTGTCGGTATGTATGGCAAGGGAAATGTCGCCAAGGAAGGCTGCAATGATACGGATTACAAGACCCAGTTTTCCCTTTGGTGTCTGTTTGCAGCGCCCTTGATGCTCGGCTGTGATCTTCGGAATATGACGCCTCAGACGCTGAAGCTGGTCACCAATAAAAGCTTGATTGCCATCAATCAGGACGAGGAAGCTCGCCCGCCGTTCCGTCTGGGTACCCGGGGCAAGAGCCACATTTTTGCCCGCCGCCTTTCCGGCGGAGATTTTGCGTTCGGTCTGTTCAATTTCGGCGAAAGAGATGAGATGGTTCCGCTCATGTTCTTCCAAACCGGATTGACTGCCAATTCCGGCTATGCTTTTGAGCTGACGGACTGCTTCACGGGCGAGAACGTGGGTACATACAAGGATTACTTTTCTGTCAAGATCGCCCCGCACGACTGCGCCATGTACCGTGCAAAACTGGTCGCACTGCAATAAAATAAAATTCTGCCGGATTTTTTGGATATTTTTCCTGCACATATTGCATTTGCGGTCACAATATTGTATAATAAACGCATTGTTTGTCGAGAGAGGGCGATTGGGTTGAGAATTTTGGAGGAGCGCATCCGCAAGGATGGGAAAGTATTCCCGGGAAATATCCTGAAGGTGGACAGCTTTTTGAACCATCAGATTGATGTGCATCTTTTGGAGCAGATCGGTGAAGAATTTTACCGTCTGTTCGGACAGGAACAGATTGATAAAATCATGACCATTGAGGCTTCCGGCATCGGCATTGCGTGCATTACGGCACAGCGTTTCGGTGTGCCGGTGGTGTTTGCCAAAAAGAGCCAGAGCATCAACATTTCCGCAGACGTTTTCACCTCCAAAGTTGCCTCCTACACCCACGGCAAAGTATATGATGTAATTGTATCCAAGGAATTCCTGCACAGCGGAGAACGTGTCCTGATCGTGGACGATTTTCTTGCCAAGGGACAGGCTATGCTGGGCTTGATCGAGATTGTCCGCTCCGCCGGTGCGGTGCCTGTGGGCGCAGGCATCGTGATCGAAAAAGGCTTTCAGGAGGGCGGCGAGTTGATTCGGCAGGCAGGCGTTCGTCTCGAATCGTTGGCGGTTGTCGAATCCATGTCCGATGACGGTGCCATCGTTTTTCGCGGCTAAACACGGTTATTTTGCAGAAATGCAGAAAAATAAAAAAACGGAGGAAAACAAAATGAAAAAGATTCTCGCAATTCTTTTGGCAATGGTTCTTGTTTTCAGCCTGGCGGCTTGCGGCGCTGACGCAGGCAAGACAGAGGACAAGACGACCGGCGCCGGCACCGACACGTCCGCAGATGTGAGCAGCCTGAAGCTGGGTCTTATCTGTCTGCACGACGAAAACTCCACCTACGACAAAAACTTCATCGACGCTTTCAAGGCGGCACAGACTGCACTCGGTCTGTCCGACGATCAGGTCATGATCAAGAGAAACGTCCCGGAGTCCAACGAATGCTACGAAGCTGCCGCTGACCTTGTGGATCACGGCTGCAACATCATCTTTGCCGACTCTTTCGGTCACGAAGATTTCCTGATCAAAGCCGCAAAGGAAAACCCCGATGTGCAGTTCTGTCATGCCACAGGCACCAAGGCGCACACCGAAAAGCTGGCAAACTACCACAACGCTTTTGCCTCCATTTATGAGGGCAGATACCTCGCCGGTGTTGCGGCAGGTCTCAAGCTCAATGAAATGATCGAAGCCGGCAAGTTCACCGCCGAGGAAGCGGTCATCGGCTATGTCGGTGCATTCACCTATGCGGAAGTGGTTTCCGGCTACACCTCCTTCTTCTTGGGTGCAAGATCCATCTGCCCCACTGCCACCATGAAGGTGCAGTTCACCGGCAGCTGGTATGACGAGACCGCAGAGAAGGAAGCCGCCAACACCCTGATCGCTGCCGGCTGCAAGCTGATCAGCCAGCACGCCGACTCTATGGGCGCTCCCACAGCCTGTGAGACCAAGGGCATCCCGAACGTTTCCTACAACGGCAGCACGGAAGCAGCCTGCCCCAATACGTTCATCGTCTCCTCCAGAATCGACTGGACGCCTTACTATATGTATGTTGCCAAATCCGTTCTGGAAGGCACGGAGATCGCCTATGACTGGTGCGGCGGCATCGAGGAAGGCTCCGTGGTTCTGACCTCCGTCAACGAGCAGGCGGCGGCTGTCAATACGCAGTCCCTGATCGATGAAACGGCTGCAAAGCTGAAGTCGGGCGAAATCCACGTGTTTGACACCTCCACATTCACCGTTGGCGGCGAGACCCTCAACACCTACATGGCGGATGTCGATACGGACGAAGCTTACACGAAGGACACCGAGGTTATCTCCGACGGTTACTTCCATGAATCCGAATATCGTGCGGCGCCGTACTTCGATCTTCGCATCGACGGTATCGAGCTTCTGAACGAAAAGTTCTGATTTGTTGATTTTAAAGCAGGCGGGATACAAACTTTATCCCGCCTGTTGCGATTTTATGTGTTTTGGAAAATGATTCTGTTCCGACAGCATTATTTTCAAGAATATATGCGGAGGTGTACCAGTGGCTTCAGAATACGCGATTGAGTTGAAAAATATCACTAAGAGATTCGGTACAATTCTTGCGAACGACAACGTAAACCTGACGGTGAAGTACGGCGAGATTCTTTCCGTTCTCGGTGAAAACGGCAGCGGCAAGACCACGTTGATGAACATGATCTCGGGCATCTATTTTCCCGACCACGGTCAGATTTTCATTAACGGAGAAGAAGTAGTCATCCGTTCGCCTAAAGATGCTTTTGCCCACAAAATCGGCATGATACACCAGCATTTCAAGTTGGTGGACGTGCTCAATGCAACGGAAAATATCGTTTTGGGGTTAAACGAGGGCAAAAAGTTTGACATCAAAGAGTCTGCCAAACGGGTTGCGGAAATTTGCGAGCAATTCGGCTTCGAGCTGGATCCCTATAAAAAAATCTATGAAATGTCCGTCTCCGAAAAGCAGACTGTGGAGATCATCAAGGTGCTGTACCGTGGCGCAGATGTGTTGATTTTGGACGAGCCTACTGCGGTGCTCACGCCTCAGGAGACGCAGAAACTCTTCCGTGTTTTGCGCAAGATGCGTGACAACGGAAAAGCCATCATCATCATTACCCACAAACTGCATGAGGTTCTCTCTCTTTCCGACAGAGTTTCCGTACTTTGCAAGGGTAAGTATATCGGCACGGTCAACACTGCGGAAACCAATGAATCCGAGCTGACAGAAATGATGGTCGGCAAAAAAATCAGCCTGAATATCCACCGCAGTGTGCCGAAGGATCCCCAGGACAGGCTGGTTATTCGCCACCTGAATTGCATCAACCGAGAGGGTGTCAAGCAGCTGGACGATGTTTCTTTTACGGCAAAAAGCGGAGAAATTCTCGGCATTGCCGGTATTGCCGGCAGCGGGCAGAAAGAACTGCTGGAAGCCATCGCCGGATTGCAGCGTTTGGCATCCGGGGAGATTCTTTATCTAAACCCGCAGACCGGAAAAACCGACAATCTGCGCGACAAAACACCCCAGCAGATCCGAGATTTGGGCGTCCGACTGTCCTTCGTTCCCGAGGATCGGCTGGGCATGGGACTTGTGGGCAACATGGACATTGTGGACAACATGATGCTGCGCAGCTATCGCAAGGGCAAGTCCGGCTTCCTTAAGAGAAAACAACCCAAAAATCTGGCGGAATCCGTCATTGAACAGCTGGAAGTGGTTACGCCCAGTGCAGCCACGCCGGTTCGTCGTCTCTCCGGCGGCAACGTGCAAAAGGTTCTCGTCGGTCGTGAGATCGCAGAATCCCCGACGGTGTTCATGGCGGCATATCCCGTGCGGGGCTTGGATATCAATTCCTCGTTTTTGATCTACAATCTGTTGAATGAACAGAAGGAAAACGGGGTTGCCGTTATCTTTGTCGGCGAAGATCTGGATGTTCTTTTGGAGCTGTGCGACAGGATTTTGGTGATCGGTTCCGGTCGTGTCGCCGGCATCGTGGACGGACGCACCGCAACAAAGGAAGAGGTCGGCTTGCTGATGACAAAGGGTGCAAATCATTTACAGGAGGGCGCAGCCCATGAGTAAAAAAAACAAGCCTGAAAAAAGCACACAGGAGCCGCTGTTTCACATCGTCAAGCGCAGCGGACTTGTGTGGTGGAAATCTTGGCTGATCCGCCTGGCGGCAATCGTTTTGGCGCTGATTTTCAGCGGAATCGTTGCGTTCCTGCTGACCAAAGAAAATCCCATCAGCCTGTATGCGACAATGATTGACGGCGCTTTGGGTACGAAGCGCAGGGTTTGGTCCTTGCTGCAAAATCTGGCAATGCTCCTTTGCGTTTCTTTGGCGATCACTCCTGCGTTCAAAATGCGTTTTTGGAACATCGGCGCCGAGGGGCAGGTCTTGATCGGCGGACTTGCCACAACGGCGTGCATGATTTTGTTCGGCAACAAGCTTTCGTCTCCTGTTTTGATCTTGGTGATGATCGTGACCAGCATCTTGGCCGGTGCGATCTGGGCAATCATTCCCGCCTATTTCAAGGCAAAATGGCAAACCAATGAAACGTTGTTCACCCTGATGATGAACTACATAGCCATTCAGACGGTTTCCTGTTTTGTCTATAAGTGGTCTGTGCCAAAGGGTTCGGGCAAGATCGGCGAGATCAACGGCGCCACGCAGGCAGGCTGGCTGCCGAGCATCGGGGGCAACAAATATCTGCTCAATATCCTGATCGTGCTCGCTTTGACCATTGCGTTGTATATCTACCTCAAGTACAGCAAGCACGGCTATGAGATTTCCGTGGTGGGCGAGAGCGAAAAAACCGCCAACTATATCGGTATCAACGTGAAAAAAGTCATTATCCGCACCATGTTCCTCTCCGGCGCACTGTGCGGCATTGCCGGCTTTTTGCTTGTGGCAGGTGCCGACCATACGCTGACCACCGACACCGCCGCAGGACGAGGGTTTACGGCGATCATGGTTTCGTGGCTTGCGAAGTTCAATCCCGTTTACATGATCTTTGCTTCTCTGCTTCTCGTTTTTCTGGAAAAGGGTGCCATTGAGATCTCCACTGTTTTCGGTCTCAACAAGGCTTTCTCGGAAATCATCACCGGCATTATCATTTTCTTCATCATCGGCAGTGAATTTTTCATCAACTATTCCATCCAGTTCAGAGAGTCGGCAAAGGAGGAGCAGAAATGATTGTTGAGTTTATTCCCCGTGCCGTTGTTCAGGGCATTCCGCTTCTCTTTGGCTCCACGGGCGAGATCATTACGGAGAAGTCCGGTCATCTGAATTTGGGTATTCCCGGCATCATGTATGTCGGTGCCATCAGCGGCGTGATCGGCGCTTTCTTTTATGAGCAGTCTACGCCGAACGTCCAGCCTTTTTTGGCAGTTCTGATTCCGCTTCTCTGTTCCGTTCTCGGCTCTTTTTTGATGGGGTTGATCTACAGCTTCCTGACCGTCACACTGCGTGCCAATCAAAATGTTACCGGTCTCGCACTGACGACCTTCGGTGTGGGAATCGGCAACTTCTTCGGCGGTTCTCTGATCAAGCTGACCAATTCGGAGGTGCCCTCCATCGTGCTGTCCGCCACAAGCCGTTGTTTCAAGCAGACTCTGCCTTTTGCGGACAAGCTGGGTGTATTCGGTGAGCTGTTCTTTTCCTACAGCTTCTTGGCATATGCTGCCATTCTCATCGCCTTTATCGCTGCGTATATTCTCAAGAAAACACGGGTGGGCTTAAACTTGCGTGCCGTGGGGGAAAACCCTGCAACGGCGGATGCAGCCGGTATCAATGTTGGTCGCTACAAGTATGCGGCGACCTGCATCGGCAGTGTGATTGCAGGTCTCGGCGGGTTGTACTACATCATGGACTACGCCTGCGGTGTCTGGTCCAACGACGGCTTCGGCGACCGTGGCTGGCTGGCCATTGCACTGGTGATCTTCGCTATTTGGAAGCCGGATTTTGGCATCATCGGCTCTTTCTTGTTTGGTGCACTCTATCTGCTGTACAACATCGTGTATACCTACATGAAGATCGGCTTTATTGAGCAGGAGATTTTCAAGATGGCGCCGTATGTGGTGACGATTCTTGTGCTGATTGCAATCAGTATGCGCCGCAAGAGAGAGTTCCAGCCCCCTGCGGCTTTGGGATTGCCGTATTTCCGGGAAGAGCGGTAAACATTACAAGATAACAAAAGCGTTCGGTATTTTTGCTGAACGCTTTTGTTGTACGTCTTTTTGGACACTTCCGCGCATATACTGGTGTTGTAAAAGAAAGGAAGTGTGCACATGGAGACGCTTATTTTTGGAGTTTTGAGTATTTTACTGGTTATCGGTTTTTTGCATGAGGATTGGTTTGTGGAAAAAGAACAGTTTATCCTGCAATATATTTGCAGAAAAATCTTGCGCCTTTGTGCGAAGTATGGTAAACTGAAGGTAGACTTAAACAAGGAGAAGTATCATGAAAGTTCAGTTAAAAGCATACAAAGCGTCCGAAATCCAGTTCGTCAGCAATCTCGAGAATGGAACTCGCGTCGAGTTGGGTAATAAATATTCCTACAACGTCAATTATGCCCCCAACAACGTTTGCCGTGGTGAATTTACCATCGAGGTGGCAGACAAGGAGCACCCGGAAAAGTTCGGCATCAAAGTCGTTATTGTCGGCATCTTTGAATTTGAGGAGGGGATGGAAAAGGAAAAAATCCATGTCCTTTCCTTCAAAGAGCTGTTCCCGTATGCCCGTGCACTGATCACAACGATCACGGCGAATTCCGGCATTCAGCCGATCATCATTCCGCCCATCGACATCGAGTCGCAAAACATCTACCGGTTCGAGAAAAACAACTGATACATAAAGTCCGTTAAGCGGGGCAAACTGTTATCAAAAACAGGAGGCCTCGCTTTTATGATCGAACAGGATACCATCAAACTGCTGCGGGAATGTGATGCAGGTGTACAAATGGGTATTTCCTCCATAGATGAAGTGCTGGACAATATCCAAAACGAAGAGCTTCGTCAACTGCTGATCGACTGCAAAAATGAGCACATCAAACTCGTGCACAAAATTCAGGTGCTGCTTGACCGATATCACGATACAGGCAAAGCGCCCAACCCAATGGCGAAAGGGATGTCGTGGATCAAGACAAACGTAAAATTGGCTGTGGAGGACTCAGACGGAACGGTTGCGGATTTGATGACCGACGGCTGCAGCATGGGCGTAAAATCCCTGAGCCGGTATCTGAACCAGTATGCTGCCGCAGATGAGGAATGCAAAGACATTGCCAAGAGCCTTGTCCGAATCGAAGAACAGTTGATGAAGGATCTGCGCAATTATCTGTAAGGAACATGCAAAACGAGGGGCTGTTTGCGAACAGTCCCTCGTTTTGCATTAGTCGGAAAACGGTGTGCTCAAATGGATCAGACGGTAGTTGATCGGTTCCCGGTCTTTGTTGAAGCGGTAAACGCTCAGTACAAGACCGATGGCAAGGTATACACAGAAGTTGGAGGAGCCGCCTGCACTCATAAAGGGAAGCGTGATGCCGATGACAGGCAGCAGCTTCAGGCACATACCGATGTTGATGAAAACCTGCGCACCGATCATGATGGCTGCGCCCCAGCAAAGAAGCTTGGACACATTGTCCCGGGTGCTTTTGGCAACAAGGAGAATACGGATCACCACAAAGGTCAGCAGGGCGAGCAAAAGTATTGCGCCCCAGAAACCAAGCTCCTCGCAAATCACGGTGAACACCATGTCGTTTCTGCTTTCGGGAACCAGTCCGTTTTGCGTATAGACCCCCTTGAACAAACCACTGCCCTTTAATCCGCCTGCGCCGATGGCGTTGATGCCCTGTTTCTGCTGGTAGATGATCGTTTCATAGGTGTATTCCTCCAGTGCGGAGGGCTTGTACACAGCGAGAAATCTGTTTTTTTGGAACTCCGAAAAAAACTTCATCCATAGAATGGGAGCGGCAGCTATACCGAAAGCGGCCGCAGAGGCAAAGTATCGAAGATAAACGCCCGAAAGAAACAACAGACCGATAAAGATGGCGATAAACACCAGCGCAGAGCCGAGGTCACCCGTGACGATGACCAGACTGATGGGGATCATGCCGTGGATGAACAGCAGAAGGATGCTTTTCCACTCGTTGATGCGATCCTTGAGCATATCAATGTGCATGGAAAAGGTGATGATAAATGCAATTTTTAAAATTTCTGACGGCTGAATGGTGATGTTGATCTTGGGAACCAAGAGCCAAGTGAATGCGTCATCTCGTCCGTTGGGACTGACGCCCCATTTAAAGAGCGCTAACATCAGCGCCAAACTAACCACAGCGATCAATGGCCACAGTCGGATGATGAATTCATAGTCAATGATGGAAATGATAAGACAGGCAACAATACCGGCGACCACGGCGATCAGCATAACCAGCGTATCCCGGTGCAGGATGCTGCCCTCTGTGATTTTATACAGTGTGGCACTGTGCACCATCAAAATGCCAAAAGCGGACAGAAGCAAACAGGGAATCAAGAGAGAGAAATCTGTTTCCTTCAGAAAATTTTTTAGAACCTTCAAGGATATTCCTCCAATCAATTCCTTATTATATCGTGATAAATCCAACATTTCAAGCAAAAAGACTTTAATAATTGAAAAAAATGTGTTATAATACAGAAAATCAGTGCATGAGGGGGCGTTTCGTGTGAAAACTTGGATATCTACTTGCACAGACGAGACGGAGCGCTTCGCCCGTCAATTTGCCCAAACCCTGAAACCGGGCAGCGTGATCGCACTTTACGGCGGTTTGGGGAGAGGCAAGACTGCATTTGTCCGAGGTCTTGCCCGGGGGCTGCATTCCACGAGCGAGGTCAGCAGTCCGACCTTTGCCTTGGTGCACGAATATGACGGCGATATGCCGATTTTCCACTTTGATATGTACCGCATTCAATCGCTGGATGATCTGTATTCCACGGGCTTTTTTGATTATTTGGAAATGCGGGGGGTCGTGGTCATCGAGTGGAGCGAAAATGTGGCGCAGTACCTGCCGGACGGCGTTGTGGAGATCCATATAGATCTGACGGACAGGGAAAACGAAAGGCGGTTCACAATTTACGATGAAGATTCTTGCGGTTGATGCCTCAGCGGTTAGTGCAAGCGTTGCTGTCATGGAGGACGGCAAACTGCTGGGTGAGTTTTTTCTGAATGTGGGATTGACACACAGCTGCACCCTGATGCCCATGATCGAATCCGTGCTGCGGTATGCACAGATTGCCGTTTCAGACATAGACCTTTTTGCGGTCAGCAACGGTCCCGGTTCGTTTACAGGCGTGCGTATTGGTGTTTCCACGGTGAAGGGCCTTGCAGAGGGTCTCGGGAAACCGTGCATTGGTGTTTCCACGTTGCTGTCCATGGCACAGAATGGGAAAGGTACGCAGGATCTGATCTGCTGTGCAATGGACGCACGGTGCAGACAGGTCTATACGGCGCTGTTTGAAGATGCAGGCTGTAAAGTTGTTCGCTTGACAGAGGACGATGCAATCTCTCTGGATGCATTGGCGCAGCTTTTGCAGGCACAAAACAGACCAATACAATTTGTAGGAGACGGCGCAAAGCTGTGTTACGATACGTTTCGGGAAACTATGCCAAATGTGAAATTGGCAGCGGAACCGATCCGTTTCCAGCGAGCTTCCGGCGTGGCTACAGCGGTTTGGGAGAACAAACTGTATGAACAGGCTGTGTCGGCAGACGCTTTGGCGGTATCCTATCTGCGCTTGTCGCAGGCGGAAAGAGAACGAAAACAAAAAATGGAGGCTGAGAGAAAATGATTGCATTGGGTTGTGATCACGCAGGGTATCCTCTGAAAGAGGCGATCAAGCAGTATTTGGATTCCATCGGGGAGCAGTATACGGACTTTGGTACATACAGTGAGGAGTCCGTGGACTATCCGATCTTTGCGGCGAAAACGGCGCACGCTGTCGCAGACGGGGAGTGTGAGAAGGGGATTCTTTGTTGTGGCACCGGTATCGGGATTTCCATTGCAGCCAACAAAGTAAAAGGCATCCGTGCGGCTGTGTGTTCCGATGCTTTTTCGGCAGAGATGACGAGAAAGCACAACGACGCCAATATTCTTTGCATGGGCGCTCGGGTCATTTCGGAAGAAAAGGCACTGGAGCTTGTGCGTATCTTTCTGACAACGGATGCACTGCATGAGGAACGGCACCTGCGCCGTGTGCAGATGCTCAAAGATATGGAAAACGGGAAAATGTAATTGAGAATATCAGGAGGTATTTGTCATGTCAAACGTAACGATCACCAACCATCCGCTCATTCAGCACAAGCTTGCGATTATGCGCAACAAAAATACATCGTCTGCGCAGTTCCGCAGTCTTGTCAGCGAGATCGCCATGCTTCTGTGTTACGAGGCAACCCGAGATCTGGCGCTGGAACCTGTGACCATTGAAACGCCTGTAGCTACCGGTGAATTTAATGTTATTTCCGGCAAAAAGCTGGCGTTTGTGCCGATCCTTCGTGCCGGCTTGGGTATGGTGGATGGTGTTTTACAGCTTGTTCCCTCTGCACGAATCGGCCACATTGGTCTTTATCGTGACCCCGATACTTTGAAACCCGTGGAATATTACTGCAAACTGCCGCATGACATCGAAGAGCGTGAAGTGATCGTTCTGGATCCGATGCTGGCGACCGGCGGCTCCGCCATCGACGCCATTGCGCAGATCAAAAAACGCAACCCCAAGTCCATTAAATTTATCGGGATCATCGCCGCCCCCGAGGGATTGAATGCGCTTCGGCAAGCGCATCCCGATGTGGACATTTATTGTGCGGCTATGGATGAAAAGCTGAACGATCATGGCTATATTATTCCCGGTCTTGGCGATGCGGGAGATCGCATATTCGGCACAAAATAAAAAAGAAAGCCCCTTAATGACTTGTTAAGGGGTTATTTTTGTTTGTAAAGCCCAAAAGCCTTACAAAAAGCACACTCTTTTAATAAGGAAGAATTACCAATGGGATACCAAAATTTGAGCTTTCCAAAGGAAAGTATTTTCCTTGTCACCGGCGGTGCGGGTTTTATCGGCTCCAACCTTTGCGAGCAGATTTTAAACCTTGGCTGTAAAGTTGTATGCCTTGACAACCTTTCCACAGGAAAACGGGAAAATGTGGAGCTGTTTTTGCACAATCCGAATTACACCTTCATCCGTGGTGATATTCGTGATTTCGACACTTGTATGCAAGCGTGTGCAGGGGTGGATTATGTTCTGCATCAAGCGGCATGGGGCAGTGTGCCGCGCAGCATCGAAATGCCGCAGCTGTATGAAGAAATCAACATCCGTGGCACGCTCAACATGATGGAGGCTGCCCGACAGTGTGGCGTGCAAAAATTTGTCTATGCATCCAGCTCCTCCGTATACGGCGATCATCCCGTTTTGCCGAAGGTAGAGGGGGCAGAGGGCAATGTACTGTCTCCCTATGCGCTGACGAAACGTGTCTGTGAAGAATACGGCAAGCTTTACAAAAAGCTGTATGGACTGGACACCTACGGACTGCGCTACTTCAATGTATTCGGCAGGCGGCAGGATCCCGACGGTGCCTATGCGGCGGTGATCCCGAAATTTATTAAAATGCTCCTGCACGACGAGACGCCGACCATTCACGGAGACGGGAAACAGTCACGGGACTTTACCTACATCGACAACGTGGTGGAGGCCAATCTGAAGGCTTGTCTTGCACCGAGTGAAGCAGCAGGCGAGGCGTACAATATCGCCTATGGCGGCAGAGAATATCTGATTGATATCTATTATGCGCTTGCCCGTGCTTTGGGCAAAGATATTGAACCGAACTTCGGTCCGGAAAGAGCAGGGGATATCAAGCACTCCAATGCAGATATCTCCAAAGCGAGACAGAATCTCGGGTATGACCCGGACTATGATTTTGAAAGTGGGCTTCGTCTTGCGGTGGATTGGTATGTGGCAAACCTGAAATAAACCCCCAAAAACATCATTTGCAAGCGATTCGTTTTGGTTGACAAAGCAGTTAGTCTATGCTAAAATGATGGCGTACCCAAATAATTTGCGGAGGTTTAAAATGAAAAAGACATTGAAAAAGACGTGCAGTATTCTTCTTTGCATTGCGCTTCTCAGCGCATTTTTTGCTTGCTTTGCCTCGGCGGAGGATGCAGAAGCGGCGAAGTACATTGCGAACGCTCCCGTGTTTCGCATTAGCTGCACCGTAAACGGTGACGCAGCAACACAGCGTGGTTTCTGCTGGTATACCAAGGAGAACTGCGAAACGAAGATCGCTCTTTACGAGGGGCAGACGGATGTCACAGACAGCCTGACACTTTCCGATGTTCGTACAGCGGAATGGGAAGGGTACTATATGCACAAGGTTACCGTCAGCACTCTCAAGCCAGGCACGCAGTACAGCTACCGGCTCGGCGGAGCGGACGGACTGTATGAGGGTGGCGTTTTCACAACGGACAACGGGGATGACAAGGTCGAGTTTCTCGGCATTGCGGATGTGCAGGCGAGTAATGTTCCTGCATTCCAGAAAGGGCAGAGAGCCGCTGAAAAAGCGCTGGAGATGTTCCCGGAGTCTGACTTCATGGTCAACCTCGGCGATTTAACCAACGACAGCGACAACGACGAATGGAACTGCTATGCGGCAACCTTCGACGGTGTGAACAGCGCCCAGACCTTTGCGCCTGTTGCCGGCAACCATGACGGTCTCGGCGTATGGCACTGGTTCGACAATATGTTCAATCTGGACACTTCCGAGAGCGTGCAGACGCTGAACGGTGTCAACTATTCCTTTGACTACGGCAATGCGCATTTTGCGGTCGTCAATACCAACGATCTGCTTTCCGTTTCTTTGTCCCAGCTCAAATGGCTTCGCAACGACCTGAACAGCACGGACAAGGACTGGAAGATCGTCTTTATGCATAAGTCCCCCTATACGCTGGGCAAGGACGGCAAATGGCCGGATGCGCTGTATCTGACTGAGTCCCTTACCCGTGTGCTGGATGCCTGCGATGTGGATCTTGTGATGTCCGGTCACGACCATCAGTACCTGCGCACCAAGAGTCTCAAGGGCGGCAAAGTCGTCGGAGACGGCGAGGGCGTTACCTATGTCCTTGCCGGTACGGCGGGCGGCAAGCGCTATGAAATCCGGGAGTTTATGCTGAACCACTTTATTTCTGAAGACCAGCTGGCGGCCATGACCGTGCAGAAGGACGGAAAAAATGACGCAGGCGAGTATCATCAGCGCTATTTGACGGAAGATGGAACGTGGGAATACGATCCCAACCGTATTGGCAGTGTCTTTAATTCCATCTCCATCGACGGCGGCACACTGACGTTCAAGTCCTATGTTTTGAAGGATCAGGCGGAGGGCGAAACCGAGGATGTGGTCACGCTGATTGATTCTTTCGAGCTGACCAAGGAAACCGGCAAAAATAAAGCGACCTTCACCGGCAGCAATTCTATCGGCATGGCGGAATATGTGGCGGGAGTTTTGCCCTCCATCACCTCTCTTGTCGTTTTCACCTTCGGCAACTGGCTTCCCCGTTTCCTGATCATGCTTCCGAAGCTGGTTTATGTCTTTGCCAAAAAAGATATTTTCTGATTTTGGTTGACAAAACATAGGATACAAGGTATTCTATATCTGTAATTTTTCGGCGTTCTTTTTGCGCATGGCAGAAGGAACGCCGTGCCATAATTTCAAAATGGGAGAGAAAACAATGGAAAAGAAAGAAATGGTATACGAGGGCAAGGCCAAAAAGGTCTTTGCGACAGACGACGAAAATCTTGTTATCGTTTCCTATAAAGACGATGCAACCGCTTTCAACGGACTGAAAAAAGGTCAGATTGAGGGCAAGGGCGCCATCAACAACAAGATGAGTAATATGCTTATGCAG
>JAQXLO010000263.1 GCA_029012165.1 Oscillospiraceae bacterium
CCGCCGCCCTTGGTTGCTTGAAAGTAGGCGGACGGGGAGGGCTGGATGCCGCCCAGACCCGGACCGCCGCGCGGGACGTTGACGATCAGACCCGGCTGGTCGGAGCCTGCCATATAGGAGATGCCCTCGCTCTTGAGGGAAACGCCGGGGCTGGAGGAGGAGGTCATGGCACGTTTGCCTGCGGATGCGCAGCCGTAGACCATGTTGATGGCGGCAATCTCACTCTCCGCCTGCAAAAATGTGCCGCCGATTTTGGGCATTCTCTTTGCCATGTAGGCGGCGATTTCGGTTTGGGGGGTGATGGGGTATCCGAAGTAGTGGCGGCAGCCGGCGAGGATCGCCGCTTCCGCAATGGCTTCGTTGCCCTTCATTAGAACTTTGTCAGCCATTCCTTTCACTCACCTTTCTACTGTAATCACGCAATCCGGGCACATCGTTGCACAGAAAGCACAGCCGATGCACTTGTCGGGATTGACGGCTTCAATGGGATGGTGTCCTTTGCTGTTGAGTTTTTCCTTGTTCAGCGCCAGCACGCCCTTGGGACATGCGTTCAGACAAAGACCGCAGCCTTTGCAAGTTTCGGTTTTGAATGTTAGCTTTGCCATGGCCATTCTCCTTTTATCGAATTTTGGCTTGCAGATCAAGCCCGATCAGGTTGGGTATTTTTTCCAGCAATGCGGGAAGAAGGGGACGGTTGACCGTCGTGCAGACCAGCGGCAGAGCGCTGAGAGCACACAATTCCCGCACCCGCTCCTGCGTGGCGAGGACGGTGTCCGCCGTGGTTTCGTCGCCGAGGTTGGAGTTGTTGATGATGCCCGTAAAGGGGAGCCGTCCCGCCGTTTCGATTTCCCGCATCACTTCAAGTGCATCTGCGGCATTGGCGGTCAAGGGGCGGTAGAAGTTGACGACGAAGAGCATTTCGTAGTTGTTTTCCGCCAAAATCGCCGGGGAAAGTCTCCCCAAAGCCAATGCACCCCGGTCATCGCCGCCGATGTCCAGTACGCAGTGCAGATCCCGGTCGTCGGTGACGGCGTACAGCGTCTGCGGCAGGGCGGGAATGTCCACGTTGGAATTGGCATATTCCGAGCAGATGAAACGGATGCCCGCCTGCTCCAGTTCCTTTTGGCTGTCTTTGGTGCGGAAATAAGGGTTGACGATGTCCAAATCCGCCACGGCAACACGGGGTTCTGTTTTGCGAAGCTGCATCGCCAAGTTGACGGCGATGTTCGTCTTGCCGCTGCCGTAGTGACCGGCGAGCAGGGTAATACGCTTAAAATTCATAGGTCACCTTTATGTATACGCAGATTGGCGAAACGCCTTCCTTATATTCTACAACTTTGCGACAAAGATTGCAATAGGGAAAGCGGTCTATTCTGTACAAATACCCCTCCTTTCAGGAAAAGGAGGGGATTCGGCTTACAGTTTGTTGCGCTGGATTTTGCCGCTTGTGGACTTCGGCAGGGAGTCACGGAACACCACGCAGCGGGGATACTTGTAGGGTGCGGTATGCTCCTTGACATAGGTTTGGATTTCCTTTTTCAGTTCCTCCGTACCCTCTGTACCGGGGACAAGAACGATGCTTGCCTTGACGATCTGTCCGCGCACTTCGTCGGGCATGGCGGAAACGCCGCATTCCAAAACGTAGGGCAGCTCCATAATAACGCTTTCAATCTCGAACGGACCGATGCGGTAGCCGGAGGATTTGATGACGTCATCGACACGGCCGACATACCAGTAGTAGCCGTCCTCGTCCATCCACGCAACGTCGCCGGTGTGGTAATAGCCGTCGTGCCAGACTTCCTTGGTCTTTTCTTCGTCACGGTAGTAGCCGAGGAACAGACCGCAGGGAATCTTGTCGGTGGTTTTGATGACGATTTCGCCGCTCTGACCGACGGGGACGGGGTTGCCGTCGGAATCCATGAGGGAGATGTCATACAGGGGAGAGGGCTTGCCCATGGAGCCGATCTTGACGGTGCTGCCCAGGAGGTTGCCGATGGAAAGAGTTGTCTCGGTCTGCCCGAAGCCCTCCATGATGTGCAGACCCGGTGCCTTTTCACACTGGCGGTACACTTCGGGATTCAGCGCTTCGCCGGCGGTGGTCATGTGGCGCACGGAGGAGAAATCGTACTGGGCGATGTCCTGCTTGATCATCATGCGCAGCATGGTGGGCGGTGCGCAGAAGGAGGTGATGTTGTACTTGGCGAACATGGGCAGGATGTCGGAAGCGTCGAAGCGGTCGAAGTCATAGACAAAGACGGCGCATTCGCACATCCACTGCCCGTACAGCTTGCCCCAAAGCGCCTTGCCCCAGCCGGTGTCGGAGATGGTGAGGTGCAGACCGTTGTCCTCGGCGCCGTGCCAGTATTTGGCGGTGATAAAGTGACCGAGGGCATATTTGCAGCTGTGGGAAGCGATCTTGGGATAGCCTGTGGTGCCGGAGGTGAAGAGCATGAGCATGGGTTCATCGCCGCAGGGCGTGTCGTCCGT
>JAQXLO010000264.1 GCA_029012165.1 Oscillospiraceae bacterium
CATCGGCGCAAGTTTTTTTAATGGTTCATCACGGTTTTTTGTGGGTTTAAAAGTTTCGTTCAAGCCTTTTTAAAGGCTTGCGGATTCCAAAGGCGGCGCCTTTGGTCGCCGACCGCAGTCGGCGAAATCCTAACAACACCAAAAGCGCAGGAGGGGAGCTAAAACAGTCCGGTGGACTGTTTTGGCGTGGGGAACCCTCGCCGGGGGGGCCCCGGTGCGAAGCACAAATCCCACAATTTTCCGTGAGGAGCGGAAAATTTAAAGAAAATGTGAAAGATTTATAAATGTTTGAATTTTTATTTGAAATACGGGAAGAAACGTGCTATAATACGAAACTGTATAGGTAGAATGGGAAGTGCACCCAAGGAAAGGGCTGACGGCGTGAAAGAACTGGAATATACCGGACAGGCTATCCCCAAAGGCAGACGCTTTTGTACCCTGTGCGGCAAGGTAAAACGGGAGTCCAATTTTGACGGCGATTCCACCCATTGCAGGGAGTGCTGTGCGCAGATGCTGCATACCCGGCTGCATTGGTACGGCGTTCTGCCGGCGCTGCTGGTGGCTGTCGCATTGACTGCGGCGGTGTATGTGGGCGTGCAAACGGCGCCTGTTGTCCGGCAGGTGCACACGGCGAACGCTCTGGCGGAGAATTTGGCACTGTACGACGCTCTGGAAGCGTATGAAACGGCGTTCGATACCGTGGATGCGAAAAACGAAGCGGCGCCGATGGCAGTCTTTGTGCCCGGCATGCGCACATGGGAAAACTATTATGCGCTCTATGCGCAGAGCTACTCCGAGTACGATGCGGCGAACGCCATGCTGGAAAAGCTCAACAAAGCCGAGGCGGGCAAGAGAGACAGCCTGCGGACATTGCAGCAGATCAAGACGGTCTACGACGCCATCAGTGCGCAGATTTCCGCCATCAGTCAGGCGTATCCGGTGGACGACCCGAAGGATATGCCGTATGAGGAAGTGCTCGGAAAGATTGCGGCGATCGAGGTGGAGGGCGATCCGAGGTATGTAAACGGCTATTTGGAGCTGTTCAAGGCGGATTTGACGCAGTACTGCTTCCCCGAGCAGTACGATGCGGCGTTCCCGTTTTATGACAAGGCGCTGGAATATCTGCCCGAGGAATATCTGATGATCTGCGTCAGCAAGGCGCAGCTGGCCATGGACGCCAAGGATTACGAGCAGGTGATCCCGGCGGCGAAGCTGCTGCTGGAAAAGAACCGGGACTTCACCGACGCCTACGGCTGGCTGGCGGAGTCGTACTATGCTCAAGGGAAGAAGGACGAGGCACTGGCAGTGCTTGAGGACTTGCAGAAGGCACAGCCGGATTCGCCGCTGTACTATAAGCTTCAGGTGAAATATGCCGTCCGTGACGGCGACCTTGCGGGGGCGGAAGCACTGTGCAACCGGCAGGACGAGCTGAACAGCGAAACGGCGGAAGCGGTGTTCAACACGCTGCTTGCCCGGCAGGAGGTGCCGAAGAAGGCGGAGCGCATCTATCTCGAAAGCATCGACTACTCCCTGTGGGAGGCAGCGCTGATGCTTTTGCAGGGCGATGAAAACAGCGCCTTTAACATCGCCTATAATTATGCGTTCAACTACGCATACTACTATAATTACATCACCGGCAGCAACGTGATGAGCCAGAGCGTGATCAACATGACCACCCTGTGCGCAGAGCTGTGCACGGGCAAGGACGACAAGGCGGAGGAAGCGAAGACTGTCCTCTCGCAGGTCGGGATGTGTGACGAACAGACGCAGAAGATCATCGACGGAGAGATCTCTTTGCAAGAAGCGTTTATCGAAGGGAAGGTGGACTGGCTTTGACCGTATTGCACTTGATTATCAGTTACCTTGCCTTTCCGGCGTCACTGCTGCGGGCGTTTTTGGAGCACGTTTTTCTCAAAGCGGAGCGTGTGCCCGTGGAGGATGCGGACTATATGCAGCAAAATGAGCTGTTCGGTCATGTGGAACACAAGCCTGTTCCGACCCTCGGCAAGGGCTTTCGGGTGAACTTTTTCCCGGGGCTGATCCTGTTCCTTTCGGGCGCCGTGCTTTTGGCGGTGTCGGGAATACAGCTTATTTATCTCGGCGTCACGCCGAAGGATCCCGAAACGGGCAGGCTGTCCGTGCTGTTCTTCGTCTGCGCCGCACTGTACTATCTCGGCGCCGCACTGTGGAGTCGGATGTTCCCGACCTATGAGGATGCGCTGTACCTGTGGGAGGCGTATACGAATTCGGACAGCAAGGCGGCAAAGATTCTGCTGTTTCTGCCGGTGGTCTGCATCCGGGCAGGCGCTTTTTTGGAGCGGTTCGGTTTGTGGACGCTGTGCATTTTGGCGGCAGGCGCCGTACTATTTTTGGTGTAAAGTGAAATCAAGGTGATAGGATAAAATGTTAGAATTACAGCATATATTTTTTCAGGTGGAGGACAGCAAAGGGGAACTGGGTATCCTCAACGACGTCTCCTTCACGCTGGAGGAGAACCGCTTTTTGGTCATCACGGGACCGAACGGCGGCGGCAAATCCACTTTGGCACGCATCATCATGGGCATCGAAAAGCCCACCGGCGGCAAAATCCTCTACAACGGGCAGGACATCACAGACCTGAGCGTGACGGAGCGTGCGAGGCTGGGTATCGGCTACGCCTTCCAGCAGCCGCCCCGCTTCAAGGGACTGACGGTGCGGCGGCTTTTGAGCTTGGCGCATGGCAGTGACCTGCCGGAGGACGAGTGCTGTGCGTACCTGACCAATGTGGGGCTTTGCTCCCAGGAGTACCTCAACCGTGAGGTGGACGCCTCCCTGTCCGGCGGCGAAGTGAAGCGCATCGAGATCGCTTCCCTCATGGCACGGGAGCTGGGCGTCGCCATTTTTGACGAGCCGGAGGCGGGCATCGACCTTTGGAGCTTCGCCATGCTGGTGGAATCCTTCAAAATGCTCTGCAGAGGTCGCCACAAGAGCGTCATTTTGATCTCCCATCAGGAGCGCATCATGCAGCTGGCAGATGAAATCATCGTCGTAGCCGACGGCAAAATTCGCTCTCAGGGGTCCAAAGAAGAAATTTTCCCCGAGCTGCTCGGTGAGTTTTCGCAGTCCTGCGGATTCCGTGGAAAGGAGGCGGCTGCGCAATGATGGACGAATTGCTTTCCGGTCTGCTGAAAAGCATCGCAGACATGGACGATATCCCCACCGTCGGCGCCTACAACATCCGCCGGGACGGGGAGGGCATGGTGCGCCGCTCCACCGAGACGGTCGAGATCACGCCCAAGACCGACAAGCCCGGCATCGATATCCGTGTTTCGCCCTACGCCAAGGCGGATAAGGTGCATATCCCCGTGGTGATCACCAAGCCCGGGGTCAACGATTTGGTGTACAACGACTTCTTCATCGGCGAGGGTGCCGAGGTGGAGATCGTGGCGGGGTGCGGCATCCACAACTCCGGCTGTGAAACCTCGGAGCATGATGGCATCCACCGCTTTTTCATCGGCAAGAACGCCAAGCTTCGCTATGTGGAAAAGCACTACGGCGAGGGAGACGGCACCGGCGGACGGATCTTGAACCCGACCACCATTGTGGAAATGGGCGAAAATTCCGTATGCGAGATGGAGATGGTGCAGATTCGCGGGGTGGATTCCACCAAGCGGGAGACCACGGCGAAGCTGGAAAAGGGGGCGAAGCTGACCGTAGTGGAGCGCCTGATGACCCATGGCGACCAGGTCGCCCACTCCAACATGGAGGTACGGCTGGACGGCGAGGGTGCCTCGGCGCAGATCATTTCCCGTTCCGTCGCCAAGGACAACTCCGAGCAGGTGTTCTATCCCCGTGCCGTGGGTAACGCCCCGTGCCATGCCCACGTCCAGTGCGACTCCATCATCATGGACGGTGCGCACATCCGCTCCATTCCCGAAATTGCAGCCAACCACTGCGATGCACAGATCGTCCACGAAGCGGCCATCGGCAGGATCAACAACGACCAGCTGATCAAGCTCTGCACACTGGGTCTGAGCGAAGCGGAAGCGGAGGCTATTATTATCGAAGGTTTCTTGAAATAAGAGGAGGTCCACATGGGCAAAACAAAAACTGCCGAAAACGGCATGAAACTCCCCTATGGCAAAACCATCCTGATGGGCTTTGCGTTTATGGCATCGTCCATCGCATGGGGCGTGTACGACCCCTATGTCACCACGATTCTCAACAAAATGCTCGGCTCGTCCGAGACCATCGCCCGCTGGAGCATGACGCTGGCGGAGAAGATGCCCTTCCTTGTGCGCTTCATGCAGGCGCAGGGCGAGGATGTGGGCTCTGCCGCCGCAGGCTTTACGCTGGTGCCGCTGTTTATCGGTATCATCATGACCTTTGACAACATCTTCGGCGTGATTTTCCAGCCGGCATTCGGCAAGCTGTCCGACCGCTGTCACAGCCGTTTCGGCAAGCGCAAGCCCTTTATCCTGATCGGTGCGCCCGTGGCCGCCGTACTGTTTATGCTCATCCCCCGCATGACCACCATCCCGGCATTGATGGCGTGCATCATTTTGTTCGTCTTTGTCATGTCCCTGTGGCGTGCGCCCTGCGTGGCGCTCATGCCTGACCTGACACCACCCGCCCTGCGCAGTGAGGGCAACTCCGTCATCAATCTGGTCGGCGGCGTCGGCTCCATGCTGGCTTTGGTGGCGGCGACCATCGTCTGCGCCATTTTCGGTCTGGATAAGGCAAGCCCCGACGGGGAATACATACCCTATGTATTCGGCTTCGCCGCCGTGATCATGATCCTCTGCACGCTGGTGGTGGCCTTTGCGGTCAAGGAACCCGACAGCCGCATCCATACCGCCGCCGAACAGAACCGTGAAGCGGACGCCCGGGCACGGCGCTTGGCAGAAAAGCAGGCGAAGAAGGCGGAGAAGGAAGCGCTCAAGGCGCAGAAGCTGTCCAAAGCGGAGCGTACCAGCCTTATCCTGATGCTGGCGGCGCTGTTCTTCCTGTTCTGCGGCGCCAACTCCATCCAGACCTATTTTGCCCTCTTTGCCGCAGAAATTTTGGGCAAGACAGCCGGACAGGCGACGACCATGATGACCCTGTTCGCCGTGTCCACCGCACTGGGTGCCCTGCCCGCCGGCAAGATGGGCAAAAAGTTCGGCAGAAAGAAAACCATCATGATGGGACTCGTTCTGTTCATCGCCGCATTTTTGGCGTATCTGTTCGTGGAGCGCATCTACGGCGCACCGATGATCGGTCTTGTTTGGGCGGCGCTGATTCTCGGCGGATTTGCCAACATGATGATTACCGTCAACACCCTGCCCCTCGTTTTGGAGATCGGCGGTCTGCAAAAGGTGGGCACCTTCACGGGCTACTACTACACCGCCACCTTCTCTGCCCAGATCGCAACCCCCATTATTTACGGCATTGTCCGTGTGCTCACAGGCACCTACGGTTCCCTGTTTGTCTATTGTCCCATCTGCTTCGCACTGTCCTTGCTGTGTATTCTCGGCGTGCGCCACGGGGAAGCCATCCCCGACGCTGTCATCCGGGAAGCAGAATTGAGCGAAGATTGATGATAAATTACCCAAGGAGGAAATACTATGGCACTCATTGAAGTGGAACATCTCAGCAAATCTTACGGAAGCCATAAAGTTCTGGAAGATATTTCGTTTGCCTTTGAAGGCGGTCAGATCATCGGTCTGCTCGGACCCAACGGCAGCGGAAAGACCTCGCTGATCAAGATCCTTGTCGGTCTGATCAAGGACTACTCCGGCAACGCTTTTATCGACGGTCATCCCGCCGACCCGCACACCAAGGCCATGGTGGCGTATCTGCCCGAAAAAACGTATCTGCCCGATTGGATGCGCTGTGTAGACGCCATCGAATACTTTGCCGATTTCTTTGCCGATTTCGACAAGGACAAGGCGTACCGTATGCTCCAGCAGTTTGAGCTGCCGCCCAAGCAGACGATCAAGTCCATGTCCAAGGGTATGCAGGAAAAATTGCAGCTGCTTTTGGTCATGTGCCGCAACGCCAAGCTCTACATTCTGGACGAGCCTCTCGGCGGCGTGGATCCGGCGGCGAGAGCGTTCATCCTCGACACCATCATGCGCAACCACCCCGCAGGCTCCACCATCCTGCTCTCCACGCACCTGATCCACGATGTACAGGAAATTTTCGATTCCGTGCTGATGATCGGCAGAGGCAAGGTTTTGGTCAAGGCAAGCGTGCAGGAGCTGTGCGCCGACGGCAGAACCATCGAAGACGTTTTCAAGGAGGTCTATCAATATGCTTGGCAAGTTAATTAAGAACGAATTCAAATCCACCGCACACTCCATGTTCGGTGTGTTCCTTGCGGCAGGGATCACCTTCGTGATTATGCTGGTGGTTTTCCTGTTCAAGGTCAAGTCCCTGATGACCCTCAGCTCCGTGGTGTTGGGCGCCATTGCCGTGGCGGTGCTGGTCATCACCCTGTTTTCCATCATCACCATGTTCAACAAATCCCTCTATGGCGCACAGGGGTATCTCAGCTTTACCCTGCCCGTGACGGGCAAACAGCTGCTCGCCAGCAAGACCATCGTCTCCCTGATCTGGGTCTCCATCAGCTTCCTGTTCGCCATCGCCGTGACAGTCTTTTTGGTGGTGTACTGGGTCGCACAGACCAGCGACAGCATCAAGCAGGTCGTCCACTCCATCTATGAGATGCTCCAGAACATGGAGGGAATGCCCGATCCCCAGACGGCCATCAAGGTGCTGACCGCCGTGGTTGTCGCCCTGTTTGTCAAGGCGCTGTTCTTGATCTTCAAGGTGGCGTTCTCTCTGGCCATTGCCAACACCAAGCCCTTCCAAAAATATAATCCCATCTTTATTGCGATTTTGGTCTACATCGCCATCTATCTCGTCCTGACCGTCGGCAACGTCTGTGCCGCCTATATCCCCGTGTACTTGGCCATCGGCTCCTCGGGCGTGGGTCTGACGATCAACGAGGCGGTGATCGGTCTGCCCGACAGCGCCAATATCTTTATGCAGATGCCCATTCTCGGCTATGTGTTCGAGATCATCGTCTGCTCGCTGCTGTATGTGGCAACGGGCAACATCATGACCAACCACGTCAACATCAAATAACATGGCGATCGGAATATTCGGCGGCACCTTCAACCCGCCGCATTTGGGACACCTGCGCCTGTGCGAGGCGTTTGCCCGACAGCTGCGGCTGGATCGGGTTCTGGTGATCCCCACCTTTGTCCCGCCCCACAAGACGGCGCCGGATCTTGCCTCATGCGAGGACAGGCTGGCAATGTGCCGGCGGATGTTCTCGGCAGACAGCCGTTTTTGCGTGAGCGACATGGAGATTCGCCGGGGCGGAAAAAGCTTCACCGTGCAGACGCTGGAAGCGCTGCAGGCGCAGTACCCGGGGGAGCGGTTTTATCTGCTGGTCGGCTCGGATATGCTGCAAAGCTTTGACACATGGTACCGCTCGGAGGACATTGAAAAGCTGTGTACCCTCTGCGCCGCACCCCGGGAAAGCGGCGGTTTTGCACAGCGGGACGGAGCGGTTTCGCTGGAATCGTTTGAGCCTGTGGAGATCAGCTCCACGCAGATTCGGGAAAAGGTTCGTCTGGGCGAGGATGTGCGCACATGGGTGGGCGCCGATGTGGCAGACTATATACGGCAAAAAGAGCTGTATGCCGACCCGTGGACGGCGTACCGCCGCCTGCTGCGGAAGAAGCTCGGTGATTACCGCCTGCGCCATTCCTTCTGCGTGGCGGACAGCGCCCGCAAGCTGGCGGAGAAGTACGGCTTCGACCCTGACAGAGCATATACGGCGGGACTGCTGCACGACGTGATGAAAGACACGGACAAAAAGCAAACCCTTGTGTTTATGGGGAAAGCCGGTGTTTCGCTCACCAAAGCGGAACTGCACAACCCCAAACTGTGGCACGCCATGGCGGGGGAAGCGTTTTTGCGCACGGAACTTCGCATCACGGACGAGGACATCCTGCGTGCCGTGCGCTACCATACGACGGGCAGGGGCGGCATGACACTGCTCGAAAAAATCATCTACATTGCGGACTACATCTCCGCCGACCGGGAGTACGACGGCGTGGAGAAGATGCGTAATTTGGCAGAAAAAAGTCTGGAGAGCGCCATGATGTTCGGTCTGACGTTCACCATTTCCGAACTGTGTGACAAAGAACAGGTTGTCCATCCCGACAGCGTGGACTGCTACAATGAACTGTGTATTCTAAAAGATAGAAGGGGAGGTTCACTATGACACCGAAAGAACTTGCACTCAAGGCGGCAGAGATCCTCGACAAGAAAAAGGCCGAGGATATCAAGGCCATTGAGGTTACGGAGCAGACCATCGTGGCGGACTATTTCGTCATCGCCACCGGCACATCCTCCACCCATGTCAAATCCTTGGCGGACGAGGTGGAATATGAGCTCAGCCAGCTGGGCGTTCAAAACGGTCACATCGAAGGTCGTGCCACAGGCTGGGTACTGCTGGACTATGGTGCGGTACTGATCCATGTGTTTGACAAGGAGAGCCGGGAGTACTATAATCTTGAACGCCTTTGGACGGACGCCAGCGAGGTGGATCTGTCCGCCATTCTCAAGGACTGAAAGCCGAAAGGACTGTTAATATGAAAAACTATGACTTTAAAGCTGCCGAAAAGAAATGGCAGCAGCGGTGGGAGGAGAGCGGCGTATTCCACGCCAAGCAGGACTACTCTCTGCCGAAATTCTACTGTTTGGTGGAGTTTCCCTACCCGTCGGGACAGGGTCTGCACGTGGGACATCCCCGTTCCTACACGGCGCTGGACATCGTTGCCCGCAAAAAGAGACTGCAGGGCTACAACGTCCTGTACCCCATGGGCTGGGACGCCTTCGGTCTGCCGACGGAGAACTACGCCATCAAGAACCACATTCACCCCGAGATCGTGACGAAAAACAACGTCGCCCACTTCAAGCAGCAGCTGCAAGCCCTCGGCTTTTCCTTCGACTGGAGCCGGGAGATCAACACCACCGACCCGTCCTACTACAAGTGGACGCAGTGGATTTTCCTGCAGCTGTTCAAAAAAGGGCTTGCCTATAAAAAGGAAATGTCCGTCAACTGGTGCACCTCCTGCAAGTGCGTGCTGGCGAACGAGGAGGTCGTCAACGGCGTTTGCGAGCGCTGCGGCAGTGAAGTTATCCACAAGGTCAAGAGTCAGTGGATGCTCAAGATCACCGAGTATGCCCAGCGGCTGATCGACGATCTGGACGAGCTGAACTTCATCGACCGTGTTAAGGTACAGCAGAAAAACTGGATCGGTCGCTCCACCGGCGCCGAAGTCACCTTTACCGCCACCACGGGTGACCCCATCGTGGTCTATACCACCCGCCCCGATACCCTGTTCGGCGCTACATACATGGTCGTGTCCCCCGAGCATCCGCTGATTGAGAAGTGGGCGGACGCCCTCACCAACATGGACGAGATTCGTGCCTACCAGAACGAGGCGGCGCACAAGAGCGACTTTGAGCGCACCGAGGTCAACAAGAACAAGACCGGCGTGGAGCTGCAGGGCGTGCGTGCCATCAATCCCGTGAACGGCACCGAGATCCCGATTTTCATCTCCGACTACGTTTTGGTTTCCTACGGCACCGGCGCCATCATGGCGGTTCCTGCCCACGACACCCGTGACTGGGAGTTTGCCAAGAAGTTTGACCTGCCCATTATCGAGGTCGTTAAGGGCGGCGATGTGACCAAGGAAGCGTTCACCGACTGCGCCACCGGCGTCATGACCAACTCCGGCTTTTTGACCGGTCTTTCCGTGGAGGATGCCAAGGTGAAGATCATCGAGTGGCTCACCGAAAACGGCAAGGGACACAAGAAGGTCAACTACAAGCTGCGTGACTGGGTATTCTCCCGTCAGCGTTACTGGGGCGAGCCGATCCCCATCGTTATCTGCCCCAAGTGCGGCTATGTCCCGCTGGACGAGAGCGAGCTGCCCCTGCGCCTGCCCGAGGTGGAGAGCTACGAGCCGACCGACAACGGCGAATCCCCCTTGGCGAACCTGGACGCATGGGTCAACTGCAAGTGCCCCCACTGCGGCGGTGATGCAAAGAGAGAGACGGACACCATGCCCCAGTGGGCAGGCTCCAGCTGGTACTTCCTGCGCTACTGCGACCCCCACAACGACGAGGCGCTGGCGTCCAAGGAGGCGCTGGAATACTGGACGCCTGTGGATTGGTACAACGGCGGCATGGAGCACACCACACTGCACCTGCTGTACAGCCGTTTCTGGCATAAATTCCTGTATGACATCGGCGTTGTACCCACCAAGGAGCCGTACCAGAAGCGCACGAGCCACGGCATGATCCTCGGCGAAAACGGCGAAAAGATGTCCAAATCCCGGGGCAACGTGGTCAACCCCGACGACATTGTGAACCAGTACGGTGCGGACACCATGCGTCTGTATGAGATGTTCATCGGCGACTTTGAAAAGGCAGCGCCGTGGAACAGCGACTCCATCAAGGGCTGCAAGCGCTTTTTGGATCGCTCTTGGGGTCTGCAAAATATCGTGACGGACGGCGAATACCGTCCCGAACTGATGGCGGAGATGCATCGCACCATCCGCAAGGTGGGCGAGGATATCGACAATTTGAAGGCGAATACGGCGATTGCCGCACTGATGTCGCTTCTCAATAAATTCTACGATTCCGGCAAGGTTACCCGGGAGGAGTTAAAGACCTTCACGCTGCTGCTCAATCCCTTTGCGCCGCACATGACCGAGGAAATGTGGGAGACGCAGGGCTTCGGCGGCGTTGTCACTGACCAGAAGTGGCCGGAGTTCGACCCCGATAAGTGCAAGGAGGAGACCGTGGAGATCGCCGTGCAGGTCAACGGCAAGGTCAAGGCTCGCCTGAACGTAGATGTCAACATCGACGCTGCCGATGCCATCGCTTTGGCCAAGGCGGAGGAAAAGGTTGCCGCCGCCATGGAGGGCAAGACGGTCGTCAAGGAGCTGTACGTCAAGGGTCGTCTGGTGAATCTGGTCGTGCGCTAAAATGTTTACAAAAAGTTTAAATAGGGTTATTGACAATTCAGACTGCCTATTGTATAATACCATCTGTTAGCGTTAGTAAACCCCTGAATTCAGAGGGGAGGGAATATCAATGAGTCAGGTAAAGGTTAAAGAGAATGAATCTCTTGACAGCGCTCTCAGACGTTTTAAGCGTCAGACTTCCAGAGACGGTATCATCCAGGAAGTACGCAAGAGAGAGCATTACGAGAAGCCTTCCGTTAAGCGCAAGAAAAAGTCGGAAGCTGCCCGTAAGCACAAGTATAAGTAAGAGATCATGGAGGGGCTGCCGTTCTGCGGCGGCTCCTTATCTTTTTCCGTCCCTGCGCCGCAGGGGAGGAACGTGTACTTCGGAGGGAACCTTATGAGAATCCGGGCTTTGGCAGATGCCCTGCCGTCCCATGCGGATGGCTGGCTGATCACGAGCGAGAGCAATATTTTTTACTTTACCGGCTTTCCCTGTGACGCCGCCGTTTTGGTGGTGACACGCACGGGGAGCGTGTTTTTTACCGACAGCCGCTATCTCGAAGCGGCGGAACGGACGGTCAAGGGGGCTGAAATTTGCGACAGTGCACAGTTTGCCGAGGCGTTTCCCGCCTTTTGCCAATCCCACGGCGTTCGCAAGCTGCTGACGGAAACCTCTGCCCTCACCGTGCGGGCGGCACAGCGGTATGCCGCACTGGTGCCGGAAACACAGCTTTTGTACGAGGACGATCTGGCGCTTCTCTCGCAGTTCCGCCGCAAAAAGGATGCGCAGGAAGCGGCGAAGATCGAGCGTGCCCAGCGCATTGCCGAGGCGGCGTTTGAGGCGATTCTGCCCATGGTACAGGTTGGTCGGACGGAAAAGGAGATCGCACTGGAGTTGGACTACGCCATGCTGCACGGCGGCGCCGATGCACTGTCCTTTCAGACGATCGTCGTCAGCGGCGAAAATTCCTCTCTGCCCCACGGCGTACCCGGGGAGCGGAAACTGCGGGACGGCGACTTCATCACCTTTGACTTCGGCGCCGTGACGCAGGGCTACCACAGCGACATGACCCGCACCGTGGCGCTCGGCCACGTCAGTGAGACGCAGAAGCTGGTATACGAAACGGTGCTGTTTGCCCAGCAATCGGCGCTGGCGGCGCTCAGACCCGGCATGACCTGCAAGCAGGCGGACGCCGTGGCAAGAGATGTTATTGCAGGCGCAGGCTTCGGCCATGCGTTCGGACACGGCACGGGACACGGCGTGGGCGAGGAGATTCACGAGCGACCCAATCTCAGCCCCCTGAGCCGGGAAACCTTGGCGGTGGGGGATGTGGTGACGGTGGAGCCGGGCATCTATCTGCGTGGGCAATTCGGTGTGCGCATTGAGGATATGGTGCAGATCACCGAGGACGGCTGCCGCAATTTTACAAAAACCGACAAAGCACTGCGGATTCTGCCCGTTTGACGGTTGACAAATATCCCTGTTCCGACTATAATAGATATAATAACTATTTTGGAGGTACTGAAATGAAAAAGAAGCTTGCAGTTTTTGCCTGTGCCATCGCACTGATGCTCACCTTTACCGTGGTCTGCTTCGCCGAGGGTGAGTCCTCCGGCAACGGCGACGTGATGTGGGATCTTTGGGGTCTGCTGAAGCTGGATCTTGACGGGATCATCAGCATTATCGGCACACTGGTCACCACCGTTGTCACTGTCTTAAAGATGATCGGCGGCGGGGCAGGCATTGTGGAAAACCTGAAGCACGCAATTTCCGTCTTCTTAGAGTTCCTGAAAAAATAAAAGTTTACAAAAAAGTTACAAAATACCTCTATTGGAAGGGCTTTTCCGGTTGACTTTTTGTGGGGAAGGGGCTATAATAAAGACGATATTTCACACGAGGCAGATTTTTCGGAGGGATGGTTTTGAAAAAATCCGTTTTCTACAAGAAATGTCTGCAAGGCGTGTGTGTGTCGGTCGTACTCTCCACCGTGGGATGCGGAATATATACCGTTCTGTCTGAAAACGGTTTTGTTCCAAGCGTGGAGAAGATCCTTTCAGACACAAAAGCAGGACGTAAGCTCTCTTATATCCTGGACATCTTTCAGTGAATTTTAGGAGGTATGTTACTATGGAAAAAATCGTCGAAGTGATTATGGGACTGCTCAAGAATGCAGACTGGTCCAGCATTTTTGCAATCCTCGCCACCACGATTCAGACCCTGAAGAACATGATCGGCATGGCGTAAACGAGAAAAGGAGAAATTAGGATGAAAAAATTTATTGCAGTTTTTCTCTGCATGGTACTTATGGCAACAATGATCCCCTCTTTCTTTGCATCCGCTGCTGTGATCCCCGCACAGGAAGAGGCCGCAGTTGTGGTTGCGGCGGACGACAGCGACGGATCCAAGGACACAGCCAGCATCGGCGACACCATCAAGGGCTTCATTGAGCTCTGGGGCGGCTTGCTGAAAGCCATCCTCGGCGAGGACGTGCTGCAAAACTTCCTGCCCGCGCTCAAGAAGGTACTTTCCGTGGTCTCCATCGGGGAGTTCTTCAAGACCATCGGTCAGATTTGGAACGACGTTACCAAAAAATAAAAAACAGTTTTTTGCAGAGTGCTTCGGCACTCTGTTTTTTTATGCACTGCGCGCACATACTAAAAGAAAACAAAAGGGAGAGCGACTATGAAAAAATTTATGCAGGCTCTGCTGTGTGCCGTGGTGCTGATCGGCGGAGCATCTTTGGCGGGAGAATTTTTCCGGCGGGGGAAGGAGCTGGAGCAAATGACGCCCTCTGTCCCTACGGAGGAAACCGTACAGGCCGTTGCGGCGACCACACAAAAAACCACCGTGCCGCAAACAACGGCAGGAGAATCTGCCGCAGAGCAGACCACCGGTGCGAGAAAGACGTATACGGGGCTGTTCGCACTGCAGGAGGTACAGTTTACCGTGCAGGATCCGGACAATACACGGGGCTTGTCCACGCAGCGCATGGAGCACAGCTACGGTGTTTCCAAAAACGGCGTCCCCCACGACATCTCCGTCAACAGCCAGAAATATTTTGACAAGTGCGGCTACCACGCCATCACCTACGACAATAAGACCACGGAAAAGGTGCTGTACCTGACCTTTGACTGCGGGTACGAAAACGGCAACACCACGAAGATTTTGGACGTCCTGAAGGAAAAGAAGGTGCCCGCCGCATTCTTTTGCACCCTGCACCATATCGAGCAGGAGCCGCAGCTGATCGCACGCATGATCCGAGAGGGGCACATCGTAGGCAATCACTCGGACAAGCACCCCGACTTTTCTGCCATCAGCCGTACCCGCATGGCGAAGGAGATCGAGACGGTGGACAATTACCTGCGTACCCGTTTCGGCTACACAGCACCCTTCTTCCGTTTTCCGGAGGGAACGTATAGTGAAAATGCGCTGGAGCTGGTGGATTCCCTGGGCTTCACGTCCGTGTTCTGGTCGTGCTCGTACCCGGATTGGGATGTGAACAACACCAAGGGCAAGCAGTATGCGCTGGATACCCTGACGGCGAGACTGCACCCCGGGGCGATCATTTTGCTGCACGCCGTGTCCCCGGACAATACCGCCGCCATGGGGGATATCATCGACACCGCCCGCAGTATGGGCTATACCTTCCGCTCGCTGGACGAGTACGGGAAGTGAGACAATATTTGTTGAAAGCCGCCTCAATGCGTAATGCGGAATTACCGTGCAAATTTTTGCACACACCGTAAAAACGATAGCCGGCTGACGAATTTTGTAAAGGTATCTGAATGTTGTTATTTTGGTTAGTCACAAATTTAAAGTTTCGGTCAAGCCTTTTTAAAGGCTTGCGGATTCCAAAGGCGGCGCCTTTGGTCGCCGACCACAGTCGGCGAAATTCTGGGCAATACCGCACAAATTGCGGCACACATCTTGCTTGAATCTTATTCCGTCAGCTTACACATAAATCCCTTGACTTGCGTTAGCAAGTCGGCGGTCTTTCTGTGCAACCTGACAAAAAATCTGGTTCATCACGGAATTCCGTGCAAGCAGGAACGCGGAAGGGATAGATAACGAATAAGGGTGAAGAAAAAATTTTCGTCCCGGTAACCATATCCGATACGTTTGGCAACTTTAATCTTGTTGTTGAAGCCTTCCAGCCTGCCGGTG
>JAQXLO010000265.1 GCA_029012165.1 Oscillospiraceae bacterium
CCTGCCCGACACCACCGTGGTTCTGGACGGCGAAGCCGTCACACTGGGTGAAGTCACCACCGCCCCGGTACAGTTCGGCGGCAAATACTATATCTTCCTCGGCTGGGCACTCTCCCAGTCCGATGCGGACAGCGGCACCGTCGCACTGGGGAACAAGGCTTCCTTCGCCCTGAAAGAAGCCGAACTCGACACGTTGGACATCGACCGCAGCGGCGAGACACCCGTCATCCGCCTGTACGCCGTGTGGAAGTCCGCCGAGTACACCCTGCACATGAATCTGAACGGTGCGGAATTCACCCTGCCCGACACCACCGTGATCTTGAACGGCGAAGCTGTCACCTTGGGCGAAGTTACCACCGATCCGGTACAGTTCCGTGGCAAGTATTACACCTTCCTCGGCTGGGCACTCTCCCAGTCCGATGCGGACAGCGGCACCGTCACGTTGGAGAATATGGCTTCCTTCGCCCTGAAAGAAGCCGACCTCGACGCTCTGGACATCGACCGCAGCGGTGAAACGCCCGTCATCTGCCTGTATGCGGCTTGGAAATCCGCTGAGTACACCCTGCACATGGATATGAACGGTGCAGACATCACCTTGCCCGACAGAACCGTGGTTCTGGATGGCGGTGCAGTCACGCTGGGCGAAGTCTCCACCGACCCGGTACAGTTCGGCGGCAAATACTACAGCTTCCTCGGCTGGGCGCTCTCCCAGTCCGATGCGGACAGCGGTATTGTTGCGCTGGAGAACAAGGCTTCCTTCGCCTTGAAAGAAGCCGAACTCGACACGTTGGACATCGACCGCAGCGGCGAGACCCCCGTCATCCGCCTGTATGCTGTGTGGTTCGAGGAGGATCCCACCGCATATCTGGATATCGAGGGCTCCAAGGCGGTCATCAACTCCGAAAACGGTTTCATCTATGGTCTGAAGATCGGCGTGACCGAGTGGGAGATCGTGGACGAATATATCCAAGTCGTCGGCAAAGCGCATCTGGAGTTCGAGTATGTCGCCTATGTCGGTACCGGTACGATCGTTCGTCTGGTCAGCGACGTCACCGGCGAAGTGCTGGAAACCTACACGATCGTCATTTTCGGTGACCTGAACGGCGATGGTCTGGTCAACAACCAGGATATCGTCATTGCCAAGTCGATGAACGCACAAACTACCGATTCCCAGATCTCCGACGCCGTGACGTTTGCGGCGGATCTGTTTGAGGATGGCAGCGTCAATAACTCCGACATCACCATCATGAAAGGCATGAAGTCCGGCATCATCTCCCTCAATCAGGCAACCAGAGAACAGACCCGCATCAACTGACCCAAATAACACAGGGGCTGTGCTTTCCATCCGAGAAAGCACAGCCCCTTTTCTTTGGTTCATCACGGCAGGGCTGCATACATACTCCGCTCCGGGAATAGAATGGAAGCAGACGCAAAAAAGGCGTTCTTCACGGAAAATTGTGGGATTTGTGCTTCGCACCGGGGAACCCCCGGCGAGGGTTCCCCACGCCAAAACAGTCCACCGGACTGTTTTGGCTCCCCTCCTGCGCTTTTGGTGTTGCCCAGAATTTCGCCGACTGCGGTCGGCGACCAAAGGCGCTGCCTTTGGAATTCGCAAGCCTTTAAAAAGGCTTGACCGAAACTTTTAATCCCACAAAAAACCGTGATGAACCAAAAAAGGGAGTGGAGCATTTGAACTGGCACAGTATGAAGATACAGGATGTCCTGAACGCCCTGCAAACCAAAGAGACGGGACTGACGCAGGAGGAAGCACAGATCCGCTTTCGCCGATACGGGGAAAATGTCTTGCGGGGGAAAAAGCCGAAAACGCTCCTGCAAAGATTTCTCTCGCAGTTTGCGGATTTTATGATTCTGATTCTTTTGGGCGCGGCGGCGGTCTCCTTTGTGACGGCACGGATGAACGGCGAGGACGGCTTCACGGATTCGGCGGTGATTCTGGGCATCGTGGTGCTCAATGCCATTATCGGCACGGTGCAGGAGGCGAAGGCACAGAAAGCGCTGGATGCGCTGAAAAAGCTGTCTGCACCCCATGCGGCGGTACTGCGGGACGGACAGCAGCTGTGCATAGAGGCGTCGCAGGTTGTCTGCGGCGATATCGTACTGCTGGCGGCAGGGGACTGCGTGCCGGCCGATGCACGATTGCTGACAGCGGTGGGGCTGACAACGCAGGAAAGTGCGCTGACGGGGGAATCCATGCCCTGTGAAAAGAGCGTGGAGGAAGTGGAGGAAAACAGTGCGCCTGCCGACCGAAAAAATATGCTTTTTGCGTCCACGGTGGTGCTGACGGGACATGGCACGGCGGTGGTCTGCGAAACGGGGATGCACACGCAGATCGGGCAGATCGCCGGACTGCTGGAGCAGCAGGATGCGCCCAAAACGCCCTTGCAGGTAAAGCTCGCCAAGGTGGGCAGGGTGCTGGGCATCGGGGCGCTGGCGATCTGTGTGCTGATCTTTTTGCTGGGGGTTTTGCACCGTGTGCCCGTGCTGGACAGCTTTTTGCTGTCCGTAAGCCTTGCGGTGGCGGCGATCCCCGAAGGACTGCCTGCCATCGTGACGGTGGTGCTGTCGCTGGGGGTGCAGCGCATGGCGAAGCACGGCGCCATCCTCACACAGCTGCCGGCCGTGGAAACGCTGGGCGGCGCCACGGTCATCTGCTCGGACAAAACGGGTACGCTTACGCAGAACCGCATGACGGTCACGAAAACCTACACGGAAAGTGCGCAGGGGGAGACAGAGCTTCTGCGCTGTGCGGCGCTGTGCTGCAATGCGAAGCTGACCGGCAAAAAGAAAGCCCGCACCGTGACGGGCGAGCCGACAGAGAATGCCATCCTGACGGCGGCGGATGCGGTGACGGACGTGGACGCATTGCAAAAGGACTATCCCCGAGTGCAGGAGCTGTCCTTTGATTCGGACAGAAAGCGCATGACGACTCTGCACAAGCACGGCGGCGGATGCCTGCAAGTGACGAAGGGTGCGCCGGATATTCTGCTGCCGCTGTGTACGGCGTGGCGCACGGCGCAGGGCGACCTGCCGCTGACGGAGGAGAATCGGCAGAGTCTTTCCGCAAAAAACCGGCAGATGGCGTCCGAAGCTTTGCGTGTGCTG
>JAQXLO010000266.1 GCA_029012165.1 Oscillospiraceae bacterium
CGCTTCCATCTACAACTTTGGTAGTTTTGCAACCCTTGCAAATATGAGTTACCTTGCCTTTTTCTGTGCAAGTCGGCGCAGTTGTTTCCTTGCCATCATCCCAGTCATGCTCGATAGTCGGCTTGAAATTGCTTTTTTGCAAATATCCGCAAGTCAAGCACTGGACACAGTCATATCCCTGCTCTACACAAGTAGGCTTAACTGTTTTGACTTCCTCTCCGAATGTGTGCGTGTGAGGCTGTCTGAAATCTGTAACTTCGATTGTGAACCCATAAAGCTCAACATTTTTTCCATCCGCAGAGACACCTGCAGCATAGCCCGTTTGTTCGTTAATGGAAACCGTGGTGGAATTATTTGCGATAAAATGTTCGTCTATTACCAACGAAATAACCAAGGCATACTTTTCGCCCATTTTAAAAGTGTCCTCAGAACCAAGCACCTTGTCATCTTTGATGTTTTTTGCACTGACAGACGGCTTCCCGTCATTGAAACCAACCATCGGTTCCGTGACATGGATAAAGTCCTTAAAATCACTGCATTTCAAACCGGCAATGTCTTGTTTGACGGTTATAGTAATACTCCCGACCAGCTTCTTTTCTCCCTCTGCCCAAACCGCAACTGTCATACAGCCGACAACCAGCACAACAGCCAAAAGCAGAGACAAAATCTTTTTCATGCTTTTCATTTCCATACTCCTTTTTCCTTTTTATTGATCATAATACAATTCTCAGATATTTTCATGAATTGTACGGGATCATAGGGTTATTATATGACAAGTTATAGATTTTGTCAAGCATGAAAAGATAAAAAATATAGAATTAAAAAATAGCGATATTCTAAAATTTCATCTAATTAAAATTACTGATTTCGTTTATAATAGGAACACTTATTTTTTATAGAAAAACATTAATGCCAAAGGACAATTCTTTGCAAACGGGTATTTTAAAGGCCATGCCTGCATCGTACAGACATGGCCTTTTGGGGTTGGTTACAGATAGCGGCTGAATTGCAGGGGAAGCTGGATATTCAGGCGGTAGAAGATGATGCGGGTTTGGACGGTAAAGACTGCGCCGTGGATGTCCGTCACTGTCAGGGTGACAACGCCCGTTCCGGCGAGGAGTTTGCTGTAGCTCACGGTGCCGTCCCGCACCGTCATGGTGCCCTGCGTGATCTCCCACCGAACCGATTGAACCCTTTCCGGCTCCAGTCCCGCATAGCCGAAGGTGACGGGATTCTTTTTGTAGGACGAGAACAGCGAGATCTTCTTTTTGTACAGTCCCGACACGACGGCGTTCCCGTCGGTCAGCTGTAGGGTAACCGCCTGGACCGTGACGGGGATCTGGGCGGTGAAGCCCTTGTACTGCACGGGGATATTCGCCTGTCCCGCTGTGGGGAAAACCTGCGCTGCTGGCACGGTGCAAAGGTCGGTGACGTCCTTTTCCGCACCGCTGGCATAGCAAAGAAGAACACGCAGTCCCTCGGTGTCCACGGTCTGGCGTGTATCTGCGGCATAGTAGAGTGTATCGGTCGGGAGTGCCGCAATCCGAATGCCCGTCTCCATATCCGGCTGTACGGTCACGGCGAAGCGTGTCACAAAGGCGCCGTAGCGGATCGTCACGTACTGTGTGCCCACGGTATCGAACACCTGCGTCGCCGGTACGACGCAGTCCGCCGTCACATTCACCCGCTTTCCGCTCAGGAAACAAAGCTCCACACGCAGTCCCTCGGTGCTGACGGTCTGTGCCATGTCCGATTTTAAGTATGTGGTTTTCAGCGGCAGGGACACCACCTCGATGCCTGTCGGCGTATTTTCCAGCACCGTCACGGCAAAGGATGCGGTGAAGGTTTTGTACTGCACGGAAACCGTTTGGTCTCCTGCGGCGTCCAGAAGCATCTGCGCAGGGATATCGCAGTCCCCGGTGATGTCCTTCTTTTGCCCGTTGATGAAGCAAAGGTTCACTTGCAGTCCGTCCGTGAGGATGCTCTGGGGCTGGTCATCGGTGTAGTAAAGAGTCTGGTTCGGCGCAGAAACGATCTCGATACCCGTTTCCACATTTTCCAAAACCGTCACGGCAAAGGGCACGGAAAAGCCGCCGTAGGTCACATAGACCGCATCGGCGCCCACGGTGTTGAACACTTGCGTTGCCGGTACGGCGCAGTCCGCCGTCACATCCACCCGCTTGCCGTTCCGATAGCAAAGCTCCACACAAAGCCCCTCGGTGCTGACCGTCTGCGCCACGCTGTCGGCGTAATAGGTGCCCTTGGTCGGCGCAGAAACGACCTCGATGCCCGTTTCCGTATTCTCCAAAACCGTCACATCAAAGGTGCCGGAATAGGTTTTGTAGGTCATGCGCACGGGCACAACGCCGGGCACATCAAAGACCATGGTCTTTTCAAAGCTGCACTGCGCCGTCACGTTGCGGGGCGGCACCACGCTGTTTTCGTCCGTATACGATGCCCAAAATTGCAGCCCCTCAGTGGGCACCGCCTGCGGCTGCGGGGCTTCGATGACCTGCAGAGGCGCATCGGTGGTGGCGTACAGCTTGTCAAAGGTGAAATATGCGATATTGTAACCATACTCGGAAACAATGCCGTCAATGGGGGAATCGGGATAGCAGTGCACCGTCCCCGTGAAATCCTGCGTCAGGACGTCCAGGGCAAAGTCGGTCGTCTTGTCGTAGATATACAACTCACCGCCCCCGGCAAAACAACCCGAGAACGTTGTACTGCTGACGCTTTGCGTGTTCACACCGCAGTACACCGTTTTCAGCGCAGTACACATATCAAACAGACTTGCCGGCAGAGCCGTCACGCCGCTGCCGATGGTGACCGTTTCCAGGGCGGTACAGTCCCGGAACGCACCGGAGCCGATGGTCTGCACGCTGTCGGGTATGGTGAAGCTTTTCAGCGCCGTACATCCCCAAAATGCCGACACGCCGATGGTCGAAATCGAACTGCCGAACTGCACCGATTCGAGGCACGTGCAGGAGGAAAACTGCTCGGCGGCGATTTTCGTCACCGTGTCGGGGAACGTCACCGAACGTACGTCCGATGCGAAGAACACATCTCCGTCCACCTCCCGCACGGGAAGGCTTTCGCCTTTGCCGTTGACCACATAGGCGGGGATCACCACGTCCGTCTCCGACCCGCCGTAGTGGGTGATCCTCGCACCGCCGGTGATTTGGATAAAATCGAAGTTTTCCAAATCCTCCGCTTGTGCGGCAGGCGCAGCAAAAGAAAACAGGAGCGCAAGAACCAGCAGAACCGAAAAAGCTTTTTGCAGTTTCTTCATGTGAGGCACCTCATTTCGTCATCGTTTGTGTAAAAGAAGCCAGCTCCTCGAACAGAGCCGCCGTTTCCCGAAGAATTTGCAGATTGCGGGGATCTCGGGCAAGATACAGTCCCGCCATGCGCACCGCACGGATAAAGCGTGGATCGGGCTTGATGCGCTCCCGCAGCAGCGGACAGGACGAAAAGCCCCGCAGATCGCACACCACCCGCATTTGTATGCGACCGTCCCGCTCTTCCGGCACGGGGAAGTAAGGGTACATCCGGCACGAAAGCGGGCGGCTGTGCCGGTCACAGTGCCCGGAACAGATCAAAATCTCCCGCTCCCCGTCCGAGCGCACCGTAAAGGACGGGTCGTTGCGATACCGCTCCGCCTCGCCGTGGAACAGCTCCATGCCGTCATTGTCGGAGCCTTTGCAGCACCGTGCGCCGCACAGCCGTCCGCAGTCCATGCCGGCAAGGGGCGTCACGGTGCGCAGTGCGCTGTAGGCATCGCCGATACAGTCTCTCATCCCACATCAATCCCCATTGTTGCCCGGGCATTCAGTGCAGCGTCCGCACGCTTGCCCGCACAAAATTCATAGTAGCCCTGTGCGCCGACCATGGCGGCATTGTCGCCGCAGTACCGAAGCTCGGGCATATACAGCGACCAGCCGTGTTTTTTGCAAAGCTTGCCGCATTCCCTGCGCAGAACGGAATTCGCCGAAACGCCGCCTGCCAGCACGATCTTTTGCGCACCGCAGTCCAGCGCCGCTTTTTCCGTGTTTTCCGTCAGAGAGCGCACCACCGCCGCAATGTAGGATGCACCGAAGTCCGCCACGGGTACTGTTTCGCCCTTTTGCTGTGCGTTGTGCAGGAGATTGACGGCGGCGGTTTTTAGCCCGGAAAAGCTGAAGTCATAGGGACTGCCCGACACACTGGGCTTCGGGAACTTGTACGCCTTGGGGTCTCCGTCCGCCGACGCCTTGTCGAGATTCAGCCCGCCCGGGTACGGCAGTCCGATGGCTCGGGCCGCCTTATCCATGCACTCTCCTGCCGCATCGTCCCGGGTGCGGCCGATAATGCGGAATGCGGTATAACTGTCCACCTGTACGATGTGGCTGTGGCCGCCGGACACCACCAGCGCCAAAAAGGGCGGTTCCAGATCGGCGTGGGTCAAATAGTTGGCGGCAATGTGGGAGCGCAGATGGTGCACCGGCACCAGCGGCAGTCCCGTGGCAAACGACAGCCCTTTGGCGAAGTTCACCCCCACCAGCAGTGCGCCGATCAGTCCCGGCGCATAGGTCACCGCCACGGCGTCCAGATCGCCGTAGGCACAGCCGCTTTGGTGCATCGCCTCACGCACCACGCCGACGATGGATTCCACGTGCCGGCGGGATGCGATCTCCGGCACCACGCCGCCGTATAAAATATGTTCCGGCACCTGTGACGCCACCACGTTGGACAGGACGTTCCGTCCGTCCTCCACCACGGCGGCGGCGGTATCGTCGCAGGAGCTTTCAATGGCAAGGATCTTCATGGTTGCACATCCTTCAAATACTTTGTGTACAGCAGAGCATTCTCCGGCGGGTCACGGTAGAAATTTTTCCGCTGACCCACCTGCGTATAGCCCATTTTTTCGTACAGCGCAATGGCGGGGGCATTGCTTTCCCGCACCTCTAAGGTCAGGAATGCGCAGTCCCGCCGGGCGGCATCCTGTGCAGCTTTGTCAAGCAGTGCCGTGGCAACGCCCTGTCCCCGAGCCTTTGGGAACACCGCCACATTGGTGATGTAGCCCTCTCCGGCGATCTCCTGCACCCCGAGATAGCCCAGCACTTCGCCGTCCGACTGCGCCACCAGAAAATGCGCCTGCCCGTTGGACAGCTCCTCCGCCAGTGCTTGCTGCGTCCACGGCGTGGAGAAGCAGACCTGTTCCAGTGCGGCAAGCTGCGGAATGTGCGCCGCCGTCATGGGCTTAATTTCATATTGCATCAAAACTTTGTCACCCAAACGGTCATATCATTTTCGCCACGGTTGCCAAAAGCATAGTACGGGACGAATCGCAGTTTCGTTTTGCGGTAGTCGCCGTTCACGGGACGGTACAGCGCACCCGTACAGCATCCGCAGGCGAATTTGCGCCAACCGTTTACGGTCAACGTCGGTACACCGATGGTCGGCTCGACGCTTTCCTCCGGCGTTTCAAAGATGTCCGCACACAGTCCGTGCAGGTCGCCCTCGTTGTCCACGCCCTCCAGGCAGTAGACCACGGGACCCTTTTGCAGCGCAACCTTGCCCATATCCGCCGCCACCTTCGGCGACGCTTCGTAAAACATCGGCTTCATTTCCAGCTTCAGCGTAAATGCAAAATCGTCCGCATTGACGGCAACATAGGCGTACCCGTCCTTGACCTCGGGTTCTGCACCGTCCATGTCGAAGCGCTGGCACCATGCGGGGATGCGCACGGCGACGCACTTG
>JAQXLO010000267.1 GCA_029012165.1 Oscillospiraceae bacterium
TGGCAGAAGTTCGGCGAACGCCTGCCCGAAGTCGGCGAGGACGGCATCGGCGTGGAGGACGGTGCGGCGCTGGTCTTTCGGGACGGCAAATACTACTGCATCTGCGGCAACGAGGACGGCGATGTCTTTTTCATGCCGAAAGCGCAGAACTACAAAAAGATCAACATCACCGCCGATGCGTCCATACTGGAATAAAGCAAGCACGGGTCTGTCTCCAAAAACGAGACAGACCCGTGGACTTTATGGGATAAGCGGTTCCCGAATGACGTTCAATGTATCTATACCATAATATTGCAGCACAGCCGGCGCATCTTCCCCGACCCGTTCCCCGCAGGCGATCACCGGCACCGCCGGCGGACAGCTGACCGTTGCGGCGGCGAGGACTTTGCCGACACATTGCGACACGGGCAGATCCTGCGAGGGCGCCAAAAGGGCGTCATGCGGGCGCAGGGCAAGGGTCGGGCGCTTTAGCGCAGGGGACTTTTCGAGGATGGGCGGCTTGCGCTGCAAAGAGCACAGGGCATCCTCCAACTGCGCCATATCTTCCTTGCCGCCGCCGGGGGAAAACATCATCACCAAAAAGTCGGGATCGGCAAATTCACAGCAGATGTTTTTCTCCTGCAAAAATTTGTACACCCCTTCGCCCGTATACCCGAAGCTTTTGGGCGCAAGGGTCAGTTTCAGCGGCTCCTCCCCCACGAGGACAAAGCCCCTATCCGCCAGTGTGTGTTTCAAGGCACAGAGCGCAGATACACTCTGCGCCAGCGCTTCCCGAAACCCATCCGCCAAAAAGGCGTACGCCCGGTCGAGGGACTGCAAAATCAGGTAGGACGGACTGGTGGAAGCGAAGATGCCCATGGCTTTTTCGGCTTCGCTTGCGAAAAAGGCGGGTGCCCCTTCGGCGATGTGCAGGTAAGCGCCGCCGGTGAGGACGGGCAGCGTCTTGTGCGCCGAATCACAGCAGATGTCTGCGCCGTTTTGCATCGGGTGCAGCGATTCGGGCAGAAAGCGCAGATAGGCCCCGTGGGCATTGTCCACGGCAAGCAATACGCCGTGCTGGCGGCAGACGGCGGACAGTGCGGCGATGTCGGCGAGATTGCCGAGGTAGTCGGGGCTGGTCAGGTAAACCGCCGTGGGACGGCTTTCACACAGCCGTGCGTCCAGCGCTTCGGCGGACACGGGACAGGCGAGGTAATTCCCATCCTGCGGAAAAATCCAGTCCACGTCGATATCCAGCAGTGCCGCCGTGGTGACGAATACCCTGTGGGCGTTGCGGGCGGCAAGGATGCGGGGCGTCTCTCCCCTTTCCCGGGCATACAGCGCCAACAGATACAGCATCGCCCGGATGGACAGGGAGGAGCCTTCCGCCGAATAGACCGTTCTTGCCGCTCCGAAAAGGGATGCGGCATTTTCTTCGCTTTCACGGATGATGCCGCTCGAAGCGTACAGCACATCGGCGCCGGGGACTTCGGTGATGTCCTCGGCGTGTACCGTGCCCTTATGCCCGGGCATATGCAGCCGCACGGGCTCTTGCGCCGCATAGTCCCGCAGAAAATCGCAGATCGGTGTTTTCATATCATTTCTTGAGCGCCTTGGCGGCTTCGAGCATGATGGCGCACTCCATGCGCTTGCGGAACAGTTTACAGCCGTATTCATACACGCCGCGCACACAGCCGGTGGCGTGGTAGGCGTTGGCGGCACAACCGCCCGAGCAGTAGAGCTTCGCCCAGCAGTCCCGGCACTCGGGTCGGGTGTACACGTTGCAGGCGGCAAATTCCTCCTGCACGGCGGGCGCCGTCACGCCGTCCCAGACGTTGCCGAGGCGATACTGCTCGTCGCCGACAAACTGATGGCAGGGGTACAGGTCGCCCCACGGCGTCACCGCCATATATTCGGTGCCGGAGCCACAGCCGGAAATGCGCTTGTAGATGCACGGACCGCCCTTTAAGTCGATCATGTAGTGATAGAAGGTGAACGGCTTGCCCTCGTCCCGGCGGGACTGCATCAGTTCGGCCAGTTTCTCGTACTGCTGCAAAACGATGGGCAAATCTTCCTCGGTGAGTGCGGACGGGTCATCGGGTGCGCAGACCACCGGCTCCATGCTCAGCTCCGTGAACCCGAGCCGCAGCATTTCTTCAATATCCTTGACGAAATCGGGATTGGCGTGGGTATAGGTGCCTCGCATATAGTAGTTCTTGCCGCCTCGAGCCTCGACAAGCTTTTGGAACTTGGGCACGATGCGCTCCCAGC
>JAQXLO010000268.1 GCA_029012165.1 Oscillospiraceae bacterium
GTCTGCCAGCTTGCCGAAAATACTTTTTCGACAAGCTGGCAAGCCTTTAGAAAGGCTTGAGCGGAACTGTTAATTCCACAAAAATCCGTGATGAACCAAACTATTAAGGGAACGCCGCTTTTTCTTTGCGGCGTTCCCTTGATTGTGTTGTTGGTCTGTGTCAAACCTCGCTGTTTTGGATGTATTCGCCCTTTCGTTCGGCGTCGCCGATGGCGGCCAGTTCGTCTGCGGTGGCGTTGCTGACACGCTCTGCCATGGCTTGTCTGCGCAGGATCAGGTCTGCGTACATGGCATCACGCTTTTTGCCGTACAGGGGATAGAAGAATTTCGGAATGTTGCTGAACATACCCGTGATGACCGGGATGCCGGTACTCATGGCAAAGATCCACCACTTGGTGCGGTCGGACTGGGTACCGACAGTCTTTCCCTGAATATAGCCGATCTTTTTGAATACGATGCTGGTAATCGAGTTGCTGACAACGGACGTCAGTTTGAGCACCAAGTCCTTCGCAACGCCCGTCATCGCTTCGGCTCGGTAGCCGTTTTTCCACTCGCAGTAGTCCATGGCTTCGTTGCGGATCTCGTTGGTGATAACCTTGCCCAGGCCGTACGCCCACATCTGCAAAAATTCTTCCAGCGTCAGCAGCGGCAGCATGACGATCTTTTTCTTGAAGTTGCCGCCGATGGAGCCGATGATAAAAACGATCAGCCACAGGGAATCCACATACAGATCGTTGAACAGCCACAACGCTTTGGTGGAGAATTTGCGCCGCAGGGGCGCTACCAGACTGTAGCTGATGTAGGACACGGGAGAGCCGGGAATACCGACCAGCGTCTGGTATGTGGAGGAACCGAGCACATCGATGAAATAGTTGGAACGGCCTGTGCTGATTTTGAATCGGGCAAGGAATTCCGACAGACAAAGGATCAGAATGGGCTTGTTGTTGAAAATCGCCTTGAGACCCATTTTGATACTGGGCGTCTCGATGGTCTGCATGACACGCTCCCGCGCCACCCGGAAGAAGTTGAACGCCAAAATGCACGAGAGAATTGCCAACGGGATGCCGAATCCGGCAAACAGGTGGTACAGGTTCCAGTGCAGTTTGTTGTTAATGGTCAAGTCGTACAAAACACCGAACAGCAGCACGGGTCCGTTTTCAAAGAACGCCGAGCATAGGTTCGCCATGGTGATCAACCGTGTTCGTTCCACCGGGTGCGGCGTGATGGTGGACATGAAGCCCGTTGCCGCTATGGCGGTGAAGGTACCGGCGGTTTCGGTGATCACACTCATGGCAAAGTAGGTGAGCCACTTGGGGATATACGTTCCGGGCGTGTTGGGAAAAATCATCGGAATAAACCAGAACCACAGTCCGATGATCGTCAGCGGAATCTGCAAAAAGAGCATATAAGGGCGAAATTTGCCCCAGCGGGTACGGGTCTTTTCGACCAGCACACCGATAAACGTATCGTTGATGACGTCCCATACACCGGCGATCATGTTCTGAATCGCCAGCAGACCGAAGTCGATCTTGACCACATCGTAAATATAGCGGTCGTTGTACTTCGAGATGTTCAGGCTCTGGGATGCGTCGTACAAAATATACGCCAGCGTCTCCTTGGAGCCTACATACCGCCTGTCCTGATGGACATATTGCAGCGCTTCTTCACGGGATTTGACTTCCACTTCTGCCATCCAAGCACATCCTTTTTTCACGAAAATCACAGATAGTGTTATATATTCTACCAAAATAGCAGCGAAAAGTCAATTAAAAATAACAAATATCACAAAGCTGTAATAATTTCCCTGTTGGTGCCGTAGAAGATATCCTCCCGACCGCTGATCAGCGCACAAAACGCCTCAAACCACTCCCAGTCGTCGTCCCGGTCGAATTCATACGAATGTCCCCAAATATAAAAGATTTTCGGTGTTTCCGGCTCCATGGACAAAAACTGTGCCGCCAGCTCAAGCATCTTGTCCTTTTCTCCGTGGCGGCAGGTCGGATGGAGACAAAGCAGATCCTGCGGCGGGTCAAAGTTATGGGTGGACGTGGTGGTTCTTGCGTACAGCACGCCCGTATTTTCCCGGATGACCTGTGCCACATGATCGTTCATCGCCCCGGTTCCCATGGGGTACGCCATGCCGTCCACGTTGTACCCGACCAGTGCGGACAGGGCTTTTCTGTCCTGCTCCACCTCACGGATGATGTCCGCATCCTCCACCCGGTTCAGCCACGGATGGGTCAGGGTGTGCACGGCGACCTCATGTCCGGCATACACCTTTGCAATCTCCGGGGCACGGAAACGCACATGGGGAAAGGTCACGCCGTTCCCCTCCCCGGCGCCTGCGCTGCCGAACAGACCGCTGTTGATGTTGAAGGTACCCTTCAGACCGTACTTGTTCAGAATTTTGATCAGCCGCTTGTCCTGCGTCACGCCGTCGTCATAGCTGAACGTCAGCGCTTTCATTTTTCCTTGAAACATATTGTCACTCCAATCCCAGCACCTGTCGGTTGGTGCCGTAAAAAATATCGTCTCTGCCGCCGAGAAAGGCACAAAAATCTTCAAACCACGCCCAGTCATCCTCGGTGTCCAGCTCGTAGGCGTGTCCCCAGATGTAGAACAACTGCGGCGTGTCGGCGTCGATTTCCACAAACTGCTTTGCCAGCGCCCACATTTTTTCTTTCTCCATGTGGTACACCGTGGGATTGAGGACAAACAGATCCTGCGGCAGGTCAAAGCGGTAGGTGGACGTGGTGGTTCTCGCATACTGCACGCCCGTTTTGCGCACCGCCTGCACGACAGCATCGTCCATGCAGCCCGTCCCGCCCGGATAGGCAAAACCCGTCACGGGATAGCCGACCAGCGCAGACAAAAGCTGACGGTCGCTCTCCACCTGACGGTACACCTCCTGCGGGGTACAGTTTTTCAGGTTCGGGTGATCCAGCGAATGCGCCGCCACCTCATGCCCTGCATACACCTGTGCCGCTTCGTCGCCCCGCATACGGACGTGCGCCACGGTTTTGTCGTGCAGCCGCAGTGCACCGGGTCTGCCGAACAGACCGCCGTTGATGTTAAACGTGCATTTGAGACCGTACCGATTCAAAATTTTGACGAGCCGTCTGTCCTGCGTAATCCCGTCATCATAGCTGAACGTGACCGCTTTCCTTTTACCTTGGAACATTTTCTCAGCCCCTTCCGCTTTCGAGTGTAGCACAACCGAAAGCACAAGTCAACGGCAGAAAAATTGCTTGACAAACTACATAATTATATGTATACTTATGCAGATAATGCAAAAGTGTTTTCGGAGGTTATAAAATGGCAGATCAAGAAAGAAATGTCTTTATCGAGACAGAACACGAAATGCTCAAATTTTGGGAGGACAACGACTGCTTCGGCAAGCTGCGTGAAAAGAATGCAGGGCACGAGCGGTTCCGTTTCCTCGACGGTCCCATCACCGCCAACAATCCCATGGGCATCCACCACGCTTGGGGACGCAGTTTGAAGGATATCTTTATCCGCTACAAGGCCATGCAGGGCTTCGACTGCCGCTACCAGAACGGCTTCGACTCCCAGGGTCTTTGGGTCGAGGTTGAGGTGGAAAAAGAGCTGGGCTTTGAAACCAAAAAGGACATCGAAGCCTACGGCATGGACAAGTTTACCCGCAAGTGCGTGGACAGAGTGAAGAAGTTCTCCGGCATCATCACCGAGCAGTCCAAGCGGCTGGGGCAGTGGATGGACTGGGACAACTCCTACTACACCAACACCGACCTGAATATTCAGGGAATCTGGCATTTCCTGAAAACCTGCAACGACAACGGCTGGCTGCGCAAGGAATACAAGCCCATGCCTTGGTGCCCCCGCTGCGGCACTTCCCTTTCCGAGCATGAAATGACCGGTTCGTACAAGCTGATGACCCACAACTCCGTGTTTTTCAAGCTGCCGATCGTGGAAACCGGCAAAAAGATCCTCGTCTGGACCACCACGCCGTGGACCCTCTCGTCCAACGTGGCTCTCGCCGTCAACCCCGAGATCGACTATGTGGAGGTCAAGATCGCCAGCGATGAGGCAACGCTCATCTGCGCCAAAAACGCCATTAAGTATCTCGGCGACGACAAGCAGGAAGTCCTGCGGATGTTCAAGGGTGCGGAGCTTGTCGGTCTGCACTTCGAGACCTGCTTCCCGGAACTTCCGGCGCAGCAGGGCATCGACCACCGCATCGTTGCGTGGGAGGATGTGGACGCCGAGGAAGGCACGGGCGTTGTGCACATTGCCCCCGGCTGCGGCGCCGAGGACTTTGAACTGGGTGTGCGTGAGGGCTTGGCGCAGGTCATGCCCGTGGACGACTCCGGCATTTTCCTGCCCGGCTTCGGTTTCATGACCGGCAAGGACAGCCACGACATCGCCCCCGAGGTTTTTGAAGAACTCAAAAAGAGAAACAAGCTGTATAAGGTCGAGCCCCACGAGCACAGCTACCCCGTTTGCTGGCGCTGCAAGCATGAGGTCATTTTCCGTCTCGTTCCCGCATGGTTCATCGCCACCGAGGAACTCAAGCCCCGTCTCATCCGTGCGGCTGAAAGCGTGCAGTGGGAGCCGGAATCCAACGGCAAGCGCATGGTGGACTGGCTGAATAACATGGGCGACTGGAACATCTCCCGCAAGCGCTACTACGGTCTGCCCCTGCCCTTCTATGTGTGCGAGTGCGGTGAAGTGACCGTCATCGGCTCGAAAGCGGAACTGCGTGAAAAGGCGGTCGATCCCGCAAAGGTGGATGCACTGCCCGAACTGCACCGTCCGTGGATGGACGAGATCGAGATCAAGTGTCCCCACTGCGGCAAGCCCGTACACCGCATCTCCGAGACCGGCGACGTGTGGCTTGACGCCGGCATCGTGCCCTTCACCACCTTCGGCTACTTCACCGATAAGGAAGAATGGAAAAAGAACTTCCCCGCCGAGTGGGTCACCGAAATGCGTGAGCAGGTACGTCTGTGGTTCTACTCCATGCTGTTCATGAGCGTCGTCTTGGAGGACTGCGCTCCGTATAAACGTGTTCTCTCCTACAACTCCGTCGTGGCGGAGGACGGCTCCAAATTCTCCAAAACCGGCTTCATGATCCGCTTCGACGAAGCCGCCGAAAAGATCGGCGCCGACACCGTGCGTTACCTCTACGCCGGCGCACCCTACGCCAACGATGTGCGCTTCGGCTACAACCTCGGCGACGAGGCACGCAGAAAGCTGCTGGGCTTCTACAACATCTACACCTTCTTCGACACCTACGCCTCCATCGACAAGCCCGTGTTTGACGGCTATACGCCCGACAAGGCGGCGTTCACGCCTGTGGATCGCTGGCTGATGCTGCGCACCGATGCTTTCATCCGCAAGGCCACCGAGGCGTATGAAAACTACAAAACCTATGCACTGATCAAGGAATTTGAAGTGTTCGTGGACGACATCTCCAACTGGTACATCCGCACCAACCGCCGCCGCTTCTGGAAGGCGGAGGATGCCGACGACAAGATGATCGCCTACTACACCCTGTTCTATGCGCTGAACACCTGTGTGCGTGTCATGGCGCCCATCATCCCGTTCATGACCGAGGGTATCTGGCAGAAGCTGACCCGCAAGGTCATGCCCTCCTCCCCGATTTCCGTCCATCTGACCGACTTCCCGAAGCCCATGGAACTGTTCGAGGACGACGGCATTTTGGCACAGACCGCCACCGCCCGTGACATCATCGCCACCGCCATGCGTCTGCGCAATGAGCAGCAGCTCAAGGTTCGTCAGCCCCTCGCCAAGCTGTTTGTCTGCACCGAGGATGCCGAGGCGATCCGCACCTTTGAGCGCAGCATTCTGGATGAGCTGAACATTAAGGAAATCGAATACATCACCGACTTCTCCGTTTTGGAAGAAAGCACCCTCGGCGTCAACTTCAAGGCCGCCGGCGCCGTTCTCAAAAAGGAAGTCAACAACTTCAAAGCTGCCCTTGAAAACGCTTCCGCAGAGGCAATGCAGGCCATGGTCGCCGCCTACAACGAAGGCAAAGAAGTGACCGTTCCCGGCTTCGACGGCACCTATGCCACCGACCTGTTCGTCAAGAACAGCAAGACCAAGAGCGGCATCGTTTCCGCAAAATGCACGGACGGTCTGGACATTGCGCTGGATGTGGTGCTTACCGATGCCCTGCGCAAGGAGGGCGCTGTGCGTGATGTCATCCGTCAGTGCCAGCTGCTGCGCAAGGAGGCCGGCTACAGCGTGGAACAGCGCATTACTGCCGCTGTCGCCACCGAGGATGCCTTCCTTCTGGAGGCACTGACCGAAAAGCAGGCACATATCGCCGCAGAGCTTTTGGCAGACAGCGTTGTCATCAACGGTGCGTTCACTGCCGACCTGTCCAAAGAATTTGACGTTGCCGGTGCAAAGGTCACCGCATCCGTGCGCAAATAAAACCACTCTTTACGGAAAATTGTGGGATTTGTGCTTCGCACCGGGGAACCCCCGGCGAGGGTTCCCCACGCCAAAACAGTCCACCGGACTGTTTTGGCTCCCCTCCTGCGCTTTTGGTGTTGTTAGGATTTCGCCGACTGCGGTCGGCGACCAAAGGCGCCGCCTTTGGAATCCGCAAGCCTTTGAAAAGGCTTGACCGAAACCTTTAATCCCACAAAAATCCGTGATGAACCAATAAAGTACAGCACGACAAAACCGGCAGACGAAACAGCATTTTCGTCTGCCGGTTCTTTTTACCCTGCGGCTACGGTGCTTTCTGCGGCGCCGATGCCGAGACTGACGGACAGTGCCCTGTCCACACGGGTCATGTCCGCATCGGGCAGGTTGCCCATTTTTTCTTTCAGGCGCTGTTTATCCAGCGTCCGAACCTGCTCGAGCAAAATAATGGAATCCTTGGCAAGACCGCTTCCGTCGGCATTGACACGGATATGGGTGGGCAAATTGGTTTTGAACCGCTGACTGGTGATGGCCGCAGCGATCACGGTGGGACTGAATTTGTTGCCGATGTCGTTCTGCACGATCAGCACGGGACGAATCCCGCCCTGTTCGGAGCCGACGACCGGACTTAAATCTGCGTAAAATATATCACCACGTCTGACTGTCATTGTAGGATCACTCTCCGCTGTTTTGAATTGCAACCATAGCTTTGCCGGATTTGGTGCAAAATAAACATTCAATTAGAAAACGGGGAGCTTTTTTCCTCAGGCAACAGCACAAATTTGGGGTGTTGCCTGCAATATAGCATATGTTCTTTTATGGAATCCGTGCCGTTTCTACGGAAAACACCGCTTCAGTTTCGCTGTGCGCAAACTGAAAGCGCATTACGCCGCCGTCCATGGACTGCAAAACGGAAAATCCGTCCGTCACTGTGAAGTCGTACCGCCAGCCCTCCGGCGTTTCGGCAGGCTCCGTCTGCGCATTCATAAAGACGAGCCACGCCTTTTGCAGTGCCTCAAAGCAGGCAGTCTGCGCCATGGGCACGGTGATCCCCTGCGATGTCACGGTCTTTTCCGCACCGCAGGTCACGACCGTTCCCGAAAGCTCCTGCGGACTTGTCAGGGAAAAGGTCATCGCATCCGCCGTGTAATTCCATGCGGCGCTCATGTCCAAAAGCTCTGTGGAGATCTGTACCGTTCCCGACAGGGGCAGCGCATAGGTCGGCGGCACATTCGGCGTCACTTTGGAGCATCCGGCAAACAAAAGAATCATCGCCAGCAGACAAACAGCACGTTTCAAAAACAGCACTTCCTTACTCAAACTGAGAAAGCACGTGCGGCAGTTCTGCGATACAGTCCGATGCCAGCATACCGCGCATGGACAGACGATCGGCTGCACAGTCGGCACACAGACCATGGATATACACCGCTGTGTCTGCGGGGAAATGTACGCCCTGCGCCGCAAAGCCGCCCAGCAGTCCTGCCAAAAAATCTCCGCTGCCGCCCTTGGCCAACCCCGAATTGCCGGTGGTGTTGATATAGGCGGTGCCGTTCTGCCCGGCGACAATGGTATTCGCACCCTTGAGCACCAGCGTTACGCCGTATTTCGCCGCAAAGGCACACGCCGTGCGCACCCGATCCTGCTGTACATCCGCAATACTGCAATGCATCAGCCGAGCCATCTCGCCGGGATGCGGCGTCAGATACAGCTTGCACGATGCTTTCTTAATACAATCTATATGGTCGGCGATGAGATTTATGCCGTCGGCGTCGAGAATAACGGGGCACTGCGCCTTCTCCAGAACCGCCTGCACCAGCGCCTGTGTGCCTGCGCTCTGTCCCAGTCCGCAGCCGAGTACGATGGCCTGCATCCCCTGCATGGCTTGCAGAATGTACGGAATGGACGAAGCGGCAAACTTGCCCTCGCTGTCCGACGGCATGGGCAGAAGCGGTGATTCCGTCAGCTTTGCGCCGATGGCGGGATATGCCGCATCAGGGAACGCCGCATAGACAAGTCCTGCACCACTGCGCAGCGCCGCCTGTACGCACAGCACCGCCGCACCGGCGTAGCTGCGGCTGCCGCAGATGCACAGCACCTTGCCGAAGTCGCCCTTGTTGGACACCTGCGGACGAGGCGGAAACGCCGCAGAAATCTCCTTGTTCGTAAACGTGTACGCATAGTAGGGCGCATTTTTATAGTACTGCTCCTCCACGCCGATGCGTGTGAGCACCACCTTGCCGCACCATGCGGCGGCGGGCTTGAGCACGTGGCACAGCTTGCCGCCGGAGATCGCCAGCGTGTAATCCGCATGGATGCATTCCCCCTGCACGTCACCGCTGTCGCACGCAAGTCCACTGGGCACATCCACCGAAAAAACGGTGCCCTTAGCCCCGTTGACCATGCGGAACACGGACGCCAGCGACGCATCTGCCGCACCGCGGAAGCCGATGCCAAACACGGCATCCACCAGCACGTCCGCCTCGGGGATCAGCCGTTTCGGCGCATCATTTTGCGTCAGGTCAAACACCTTGACCTGCGTACCGCTGAGCTTGGAAAACATGAACGCCGCATCCGCATCCTTCGGCGCACCGAACACCAGCAGCACCGCCACGGCAAACCCGTCCTCGGAAAGCTTGCGGGCAATGACGAAACCGTCACCGCCGTTTTTTCCCTTTCCGCATAAAACTGCCACCTTCCGATCCCGGCGCACACGCTTTTTGATCTGTGCACTGCACGCACTGCCGGCGTTTTCCATCAGCCGCAGATACGCCATCCCGGCATCCGCCGCTGTTTTCTCCGCCGCACGCATTTGTTTTTCGGTGTAAATCTTCATAAAATCGCCGCCTTTCTGCGACCAGTATAGCATATCTTGTCCCATTTTGCACGTCTTTTTTCCGCATTGCGATTTTATTTGTAAATTTTATGGAATGTACTTGTATTTCCGAAAAGAATGGGTTATAATATATGTGTTTTAGTTTTCGATAAGAGGTGGTATTTTATGACGGACAAGACGATCCAGTTCTCCCTGAAGGATGAACATGAAACCGAAATGCGGCGCACCCTCGTTGCAGTGTACGAAGCGCTCAGCGAAAAAGGCTACAACCCCATCAGTCAGATCGTCGGCTACATCCTTTCGGAGGATCCGACATATATCACCACGCACAACAACGCCCGCAGTCTCGTCCGCCGCATCGACCGGGATGAGCTGCTGCAGATCCTCGTCAAGGAGTATCTCGGGCTCGACAACTGACCGCAAATCCACTCGGAAAGGAAGCGCATTGACTTGGCGAAGAAAAGCGAATTTCTCACGTACAAAGGCAAACCCCTTGTGCGCAAGGACAAAACCATCTACTACGGCAATCCCACGGATCCCTATGTTGTGATCCTGCAAATCACCAGCACCAAAGAATTCCACGATATGCAGATCGCTGACCGTGTTGTGGTTCAGCTCGTATCCACCGACCCGGACGCCCGTCCTCGTGACCGCATCATCAAAAAAGGCGAAAAGCGGGGTCTATACAACGCAATGGACATCGGCACCGTTTGGCTGGAGCGTGCACTGACCAAAAACGCATAACGGAACATACCGAAAGGCCGGGACGACTAACGTTTCGGTCTTTTCTTTTGGAGTGAAAATCTATGAAAGCCGCCATCTACACCCTCGGCTGCAAAGTCAACCAGTACGAATCGCAGGTCATTGCGGAGGCGCTGCAAAACAGAGGCTACACCCTTGTGGAGCCAGACACATCCGCCGATGTATACATCGTTAATTCCTGCACCGTCACCTCGGAAAGCGACCGCAAAAACCGCCAGATCGTCCGCCGTCTGCGCCGGCAAAATCCCGAAGCCGCCGTTCTGCTCACGGGCTGTATGCCCCAAGCTTATCCCGAACAGGCCGCCGCACTCACCGAAGCAGACATCATCGTCGGCAATCGAAGCAACGGGCAGATTCCCGACCTGCTGGAAGAATTCTTCCGCACACGACAGCGGCACATCGCCACGCAAGCACATCAAAGCGGGGACGATTTCGCCCCCTGCGCCATACATAGCTTCTACGGACGCACCCGTGCCGAGATCAAAATCGAGGACGGCTGCAACCGCTTCTGCACCTACTGCGCCATCCCCTACGCCCGTGGGCGGGTACGCTCCAAAAAGACAGAGGATATCCGCACCGAAGCCGCTGCTCTGGGCGAAGCCGGGTACAGCGAGATCGTTTTGGTCGGCATCAATCTGTCCGCCTATGCGGACGGTGAGCGGAACATCTGCGATGCAGTGGAAGCTGCCTGCGAGAGCGACAAGGTTCTGCGTGTGCGTCTCGGTTCTCTGGAGCCGGATCACCTAACCGATGCCGTTGTGGAACGCCTTTCCGCTTGCAAAAAGCTTTGCCCACAGTTTCACATCTCCCTGCAAAGCGGCTGTGACCGCACCTTGGGGCGCATGAACCGCCACTACACGGCGGCGGAATACAAAACGCTGTGCGGCAAGCTGCGTTCTGTTTTCCCGGATGCGACACTGACCACGGACGTCATGGTCGGTTTCCCCGGAGAAACAAAAGAGGATTTTGAAGAATCCGTCCGTTTTGTCCAGGAGATCGGCTTTGAAAAGGTGCACGTGTTCCCCTACTCTCCCCGTTCCGGGACGAGAGCCGCCGATATGCCCGACCAGATTCCGAAGTCGGTCAAGGAAGAGCGTGCCGCCGTCATGCTCGCCGAAACGGACAACATTCGCCGGCAATTTCTGCAAGCGCAGATCGGTCGAACCGTGCAGATCCTTGTGGAGGAACACAGAGAAAACGGCTGGCACGAGGGCTATACCGCCAACTACACGCCCGTGCGTGTGCAGGGAAACTGTCCCGAGAGTGGTTTGGTCACGGTGCGCATTACCGGCACCGATGGGGACAAATGCATCGGAATCATCCAGTAAAAAATGGTTCATCACAGATTTTTGTGGGATTTGTGCTCCGCACCGGGGAACCCCGGCGAGGATTCCCCACGTCAAAACAGTCCACCGGACTGTTTGACCTCCCCTCCTGTCCTTTTCCGTTGTTACTGTGGTCGGCGACCTAAGGCACCGCCTTTGGAATCCGCAATACTTTACAAAGGCTTGACTGACAAAAATCCGTGATGAACCCAAGATTTAATAATCGACCTTTCATGCAAAAACCGCCGGGCGAACCCGACGGTTTTTTATTATGAATTGTCCGCTCGCTCTTTGCGGTGCTTGCTGCTCAAAATGCTGTCCTCATGAGCGATCATCAATGCCGCCGCACGGTCAAAGCCGTCCATCTTAAAAAGTCCTGTCTTGTGACTGCTGACCGATGCAGACGCCAAGATGGTGAAGCGCATTCGACCAAGTCCGAATTTACGATACAAAAGGTTGGTGCGGATCTGTATATTTTGGATATCGCCGTATTTAAACATCCCACTGCGCTTGTTGAACATTCCGCTGGTGTACTGCACCACACGGTCGTCCTGCGCAAAGCGCTGGATGCAGAATTCAGAAACTGCGCCCAGCAGTGCGACAATAAGCACGATACCCGCAAAGATGAATGCTTTGCGGTACACGAAGCCGATCAACAGCGTCAGTGCGCCCAAAGCTAAAGCGCGGGGAATGGTATACAGCAGGTTGATGGGATGACAGCGCTGTACCGTTCCCGTGCAGACAAAGTCCGGCACACACGTTTGCAGGATGCGTTCGGTCTGCGCCTTGTCGGCGATCAGGGAAAGGTGGGTCGTCTCATTCTTTTCGTTGCCAAGTCCGACAACCGCCAAATTCACGGAAGACATCCCGAAGAAGCGGGCAAGCAGCGGCTGGTTCACCATAACGGCATTGATCTTTTCCGTTTCCAGCATATAGTGCCTTTTATTCAGCACACCGCAGCTGATGTAGAGCAGTTCGCCGTCCCGTTCCACCTTGTAGTCCCCCAGATCCAGCGTTCCCTTGACCATGGAACCGATCCAGCCGATGATCGCAATAATCAGCAGGAACCACAGTCTGCTCATGTCGTAGTCCCCGGACACCTTCATCTGCGGCAAAATAAACAGCACTGTCAGGGTGACCGCACTTTGGATCACCGGCATGGAGAGCAGTTTATGCCGCAGGGCTTCCGCCACACCGAAATGGGCGATCAGCTCCCGCTGCTCCGGCTCCGTCTGGATTTCCGGCACTTCCTCGGCGGTCACGGTCTGCTTGATCTGCATCAGCGTTTCTTTCAGCGCCTGCGCTTTATCCTTTTTCAGCACAAACTGAAAATCCGTAGAGCCTGCCGTTCGGGAGGAATTCAAGTCAATCTTTACTTTTCCCGTACCGATGAGCCGCTCAAAAACATTGCGCTCCACATTGACCACGGCAATATTCTTGATCGGCAGTCTGGACGCCGCCTTGAACATGGTTTTGCGCTCGTAGACAAAATCCACGCCGTCGATATAAAAGGTGGTACGCTTCCAGTAGCGAAAGGAAATATAGGAATACCAAATCAAAAACAGGGCAATGCCTGCGGCGATCAGCGGCACCGTTTTTCCGCCGGAGACAGCGGACAGAAACAGTTCTTTATAAAAGGAGGGGCGAAAAATATCCCAGCCGTAATCCTTCAAAGAGTTGGCACCCATCACGGCCAGCAGCGCCAGCACGGCGCCGGCACGTTCCAGAATGATCGACGCATGGTTTCGGGTCGGGCGGTCAAACATCCTCCTCAGCCCCTTTGCCTTTGATCTTGTTCAGCACCGTTTCGTTGATATACAGTGCGATCTCATCCGCCGCCTCCGGCTCCAAAAAGCGAAATGCGGCAGAGGAACCGGCCGTGGTCACCATCACCTTGGCTACATGGCAGGCGTTGTCCAGCGGACCTTTGCGAATGTCGATTTGATAGATACGGTCAATGGGCACAATGGTTCTGTGAATAAAGAACAGCCCCTCGATGATCTCAATCCGATCCTTGCAGATCATATAGCGGTAGCGCTTGAACCGAATCCCGGGGGCGATCAAAACGTACAGCACGGAAACAAGTGCCGCTGTGCCAACGAGCACATACGACCACCATGACAGATAATCATGCACCGCAGCGGCGACAATGCCCACCGGCAGGAGCAGAAAGAAAAACATGGACAGTGCGGAGGTGATGCGCATCAGTTTGACGGCATTCGGCGAAGGGGTGCGGTATTGGTCAAATTGCGGCATAGGAAATCCTTTCTTATTCGCACTCTTTTTTGGAAAGGGCGTCGATTCGGGCGACCTGCTTGCAGATGATGGGCATGGCGTCCCGCTTCTTCGCCGTCCAACCGACCACGGTGCCGTGGTCGCCGACGATGGTGGGCATAATATTCCACACGCCCTTTTCCACGTGGTCGGGGTCGTACAGTCTGGATGGCTCGGTGGCCGGCGCCTCGGCCGAGACGGTATTGACAACGCCGTCGTTGCTCTTCCATGTATTGTCCACCACATAACCGTCCTGCGTCGTGGCGGTGTAGCTGCCCAGCCCATCCGAAAACAGATGCAGCATGGGGAAGATCTGTTTGGGCTTCTGGTTGCCTTTTTTATTTTCCTCTGTGCCGCATACCGGGAACGAAAAATAATACACATCGTCCTGCGCACAGATCCTATGGTTAATACGCATGGAGCCGTCCACGCCCACATCGAAGAAAACGTTGTCCTCGCTTTCGTAGAAATGGCGCATTTCCCGTGCGTTCAAAAAAGACTCGCCGCAGCCGATGCCGAAATGCCCCAGCTGGACATCATAGAGCTTTTTGAACGGTGTATTCGGCACGACCCAGTTGATGAGGTAGTAGGTATCCTGCACCGTTTTGCTGATGGGTTTCGGAATGGCAAACTGCAAATCGGTGCCGTTGTGGGGGGAAGTCAGGGTCGTCAGGCTGAAAACCATGCCGGTATGACCGCCCTCGAACAACGGGGAAAGGGTGCCGTCCCCGGTCGCCTCCTGCTCCGCTTTGTCGCCCTGCGCAAGCAGATAGGACATCATCCGTGCCGTCACGCCGCCGAAGGAATGACAGATCAGGTTCACTTTTTTCTCCGCACTCCAACCCTCAAACAGCGGCTTGTCGTACGTCACGCCGTAGCGGGCATGACCAAACTTTTCGCTGTGCGCCTTGCCGTAATCCACTCGACCGCCCATGAGCTGCGCATACAGTTCGCACGCTCTGTCCCATGCACTGCCCAGCGGCGCCACGGAAGCGGCGTGCGTTTCGTGACCGCGCGCATTGAGCACCTTTGCCATGTCGAAATGGCTGAAACCCCAATAGGGCAAAACTTTATTCAGCGCACTTGTATCACCCCAGCCCGCCATACCGGGCACGAGGACATAGGGATACGTCTTTTGCATTGTTTACCCTCCTGCAAATTCAGCGCATCGAAGAACGATACGCTGAAAAAGGTTTATTCCTTATCGTGGCGTTCCTTGCGCTCACGACGTTCTTTTTTATCGTCCTCATCCTCCTGCGGGTCTTCGATGGGCGTGATCTCCACCTTCACCTTGCCGATCCGCCTGTCCTCCACGTTGAGGATGGTGAAATGCAGATTTTCATACTCGACCTCGTTCATCTCGCCGTCCTTAGGCAAGAAGCCCAGATTGCTGATCAGGAAGCCCGCCAATGTATCATAGTCCCCCTCAGGGATGGTAACACCCACCAGTTCGTCCACCTCGTCAATGGAGGTGGTGCCGTCGATGGTAAATGTATTTTCATTGATTTTGGAGATCTCTTCCTCCTCGTCGTCGTACTCATCCTGAATATTGCCGACGATGGATTCCAAAAGATCCTCGATGGTCACAAGACCTGCCGTGCCGCCGTATTCATCCACGACAATCGCCATCTGCGTATGGGTCTCGGTCATCTCCTTGAACAAGTCGCCGCAGCGCTTGCTCTCGGGGACGTAGAACGCCTCGCGCATCAGACTGCGCAAAGTGGTTTCCTTGGGAAGCTGGTGACCCACATAGGGCAGAAGATCCTTGACATAGATCACACCGATGATGTTGTCCAGATCCTCCTCGTACACGGGGATACGGGAACGTCCCTCCTCAATGGTAAGCTGGATAACGTCCTCCAGAGGATCGTCCACTTCGATGGCGACCATGTCCGTCCGATGGGTCATGATATCCCCTGCGTCGATGTCGTCGAACTCGAAGATATTGTTGATCATCTCTTTTTGAACGTCCTCGATCACGCCCTTTTCCTCGCCTGCGTCCACCATCATGCGGATCTCCTCCTCCGTGACGGACTCGGTATCTGCCTGGGGGTCAATGCCGAACAGGCGAACAATGGCATTGGTCGAAACGGAAAGCACCTTGACAAAGGGAATGGTGGCCTTTTGCACAAACAGCAAAATACCGACAACACGGTAGGAAATCTTTTCGGGGTTGTGCATGGCGATCTTTTTCGGTGCCAGCTCGCCCAGTACCAAAGAAAAGTACGAGGTAATGACCGTGATGAGCACCATGGATACGCCGTTGATCACGCCGGTGCTGATGCCCGAAAACAGGGATATCCTGCGAATCGTACCCGAAAGCATTTCCACAAAGGACTGGGATGCCGATGCGGAGGTCAAGAATCCGGCCAAGGTCACGCCAATCTGGATCGTAGACAGGAAGTTACTGGAGTTTTTTGTCAGCTTCATGACCAGCTTTGCTTTTTTATGTCCCTCCTCCGCAAGACGCTCGGTCTTGGTGTCGTTGAGGGAAATGATTGCGATCTCGCTCATGGCAAAAAAGGCATTGACGAGAATCAGCACAAAAAGCAGTACAAGCTGCATTACGATAGATGTAGCAGGGTCGGGGTCGTCCATGTTGAGAGGTCTCCTTTCAAAGTTCAAGAAATACGTATAGATATATACTATCTTAGTATAGCGGATAATGCGCTGTATGTCAATCTTTTTTCACGAAGAAAACAGCAGACTTTCAGCATACACCGTATGTATACTCACTGAATATATTTATCCGCTCCTCATGGAAAGTTGGGGGATTTGTGCTTCGCACCGGGGAACCCTCGGCGAGGGTTCCCCACGCCAAAACAGTCCGGTGGGCTGTTTTGGCTCCCCCCCTGCGCTTTTCTATTGTTTGGATTTCGCCGACTGCGGTCGGCGACCAAAGGCGGCGCCTTTGGAATCCGCAAGCCTTTAAAAAGGCTTGAGCGAAACTTTTAATCTGACAACAATCCGTGGTGAGCCAAATAAAAAGGGTTGCCGCTCGGTTTTTCCTGCGACAACCCATTGAGTTTATGAATTTTTTTGTTCCTTGCAGAGTTTCTCTTTCAAGATATTGTCCTCGTGCGCAGTCATAAGTTCTGCCGCACGTTCAAAGCCGTCCGTTTTAAACACGCCTGTCTTGTGACTGCTCAAGGCCGAGGACGCCAAAATCGTAAAACGCATCCGACCCAAGCCGAACTTGCGATACAAAAGGTTCGTTTTGATTTGTATCGTCTGTATGTCGCCGTACTTGAACATACCGCTTCGCTTATTGAACATCCCGTTGGTATACTGCACGACATGGTCATCCTGCGCAAAGCGTTGGACGCAGAATTCGGAAATCGCACCGCACAGTGCGACGGCAAAGACAATCAATGCGAGGATATAGGCGTTTCGATACGCCAAACCGATAAGCATGGTCAGCGCTCCAATCACTGCCGCACGAGGAATTGTATACAGCAAATTGATGGGATGACAGCGCTGAACCGTTCCCGTACAAGCAAAGTCGGGCACGCACGTTTTGAGGACATGGTCTATCTGCGCTCTGTCGGCAATGAGCGAAAGGTGCGTC
>JAQXLO010000269.1 GCA_029012165.1 Oscillospiraceae bacterium
GGGACACTCAACTCCCTTGAAAAATTCTCCAACCACAATAAATTTGCGTTTGCCATTAAGGTTTCCAAAAACAGCTATGGCTGCGATGCTGCACAAAAGCTGCTCACGATACCGTTCTACTTCGTCCCCTTTGTCGCCCAAGACCTATCGCAGGGTACCATGCGTGTGTGAAGCAAAAACGGAGATTCGTTTGCAGGGAATAGGACGATTGTCCAAAAAAGAAAAGCAGACCGCACGTTTTCATGCGATCTGCTTTTTGTGAACCTTGTTATTTAGAAGAGCCGTCTGCGCCGTCTGTCAGCAGTGCATTCTCTCTGAACAGCAGAGACAGGCACCAGACACCTGCGAGCGCTACCAATGTGTATATGATCCGGCTGACTACTGCACCCTGACCGCCGAAGATCCACGCAACCACATCGAACTGAAACAGACCGATACTGCCCCAGTTCAGTGCGCCGATCACGACCAGGATCAACGAGATTCTATCAAGCATTTCCTTCAACTCCTTATCTGCTTTTCGCCAATAGTATGGTCAGCAGACAGGAATATATGCAAGAAAATTTTATGTCAGCGACGCCTTAACTGAAATACGGTTTCATAAACCCGACTTCAAACGTGCAGTCAGCCTGCACATTTTCAATGGTGTAGGTCGCTTCCTTGCCCAAAAGGAATTTTACATAATTGATGATTGCCGAAAATACATCCTTGATCTTGCCGTCCGTCACGGCCGTTTTCAGTGAGCGCAAGGAATAGCCCAGCATACTCACCTTCTGACCGTCCACCTTGACATAGACGGCATAACAACCCTTGGCGGGCGTAAACTTAAAGGTGACGGACGCCCCTTTCAAAACGCTGATGCAGTCCGTGCCGGGATAAGAAACTCTGTCGGAGGATGCAGAAACCTTGCCTGTACCGCTGTAACCGTAGGAGACCACATAGCGGTCGGCACACTCCGTATACACGGCGAACACCGCCTTGGAGCTGTCCATGGTCACCTCGATGGTATAGTCATGGCTGATGATGACGCCATCCATGTCAATCCAGCCGAGGAATGCGTAGTACGCCTCCTGTCCCTCTTTCAATGCGGTGGTCACGGTGAATTTTTCGCCTTTTTCAATGTCGTACAGTCTGTTCGCACTGCCTGTGGAGCCGTCCTTTTGGCGCACATAGGTCACAGAAGCGATGCCCGCACCGTCAGAGACAGTATTGTTGACCGAATACTTGTGTACGCCCATGGTCAGGGAATACACCTTTTCCGCCGCCGACACACCCATCACACAGGTGCCCATCAGCAAACAGAGGCACAGGATTGCAGCAATGATTTTTTTCATAGTGGTTTCTCCTTCCTTTTCGACGGACATTCAGCCGTCCGCATGGCATTTTTCCGTTTTAAGAGCGGGCACGTTCCCGCTCGATCAGTGCCCATGTGGCTTCCACCAGATGCCGAAATTCCGGCATACTCAGCTGCGGACAGATGAACTTCTGCCTCGGCGAGTTGATATCCTCGCCGGAGATCTGCAAAAAGCCGCCCTCTGCGCACAGCGTTTGCACCCGCCGCAGCTGTGTGAGGGTGTTGCGGGAGGGCATATAGGTCACGGCGTCCACGTCGTACTGCCGCAGCACGGCGAACAGCTCCTCAAGATACGCATCCTCAAACTTCCCGGAACGCTTGTCCCCCGTCACGCTGTCCTGCACATCGCCAAGATAGGCGTAGCACAGCAGGGCGTCCGTTTCCTTAGCGAGCTTCGACAGCTCGGAGATGTGCATACACTCCTCCTCGGCGGGCACATAGATCTTTTCCACGAAAGCGGATTTCAGCACACCCAACAGGTCGTAGTCAAAATAGGGATTGTCCATATCGGTCAGCATTTTTTTCTGCTTGTCACGCAGGGCGATTCCCAGTGTGTTTTCCACAAAGTCCGCCGTATGCTCCCTGCCGCAAAGCCCGATGATCTTGCGGCACAGGGCAAAGATCAGGTGCCGCTCCGTCACACTGCCGCCGTCGGCAAACTGCGAAAGCGGCAAAACGTCCCCGTCGAAGCTGAGGGATATCCCGCTGTCCCGGAGCAGTGCATTGATATTCTGCACCATTTTGCGTGTTCTGTCGTTGCGTTTTTCACGCAGAGGTGCAAAGTGCTTTTGCACATAGTCGATCTTGCCGTGGGGTACGCCGTGCAGTGTCATATAGGCGATGCCCTTTTGGTCGGTGTTGTTGATAAACCTGTCCGCTATGGGCGTACCGCTCAGGCGCACACGGCACTCCACGCCCACCGTCGTTGCCACGCCGGCGATCTCCCCGGCACGGATGAATTCCCCGGCGCCCGCCATGGAGTCGTGATCCATGATTCCGGCGGTGGGCAGTGTCGCCTTTCGGGCGTAATACACCGCCGCCGTGGGCGAATACGGGGAAAAGGAGTAGGTCGTGTGAATATGATTGTTGACGAACACGTCGGAAACCTCCGGCTTTTCCGTTTCGTCACGCAGTATTTTTTGCAGATTCAAAAGACGCTCTTCGGCGGTCGGTGCATTCAGAAGCTGTAAATTCTTATCCATCGTCATCCTTGCTTTGCGGCCGCCTTGGCACGGTAGGCCTCGACTTCCCAGTTCACAATAAAGTCTGTCATCTGCGCTGTCATCGGCAGTGCGCCGCCAAATGCACGGCTGTATACGGCGATCTTCATGGCGTCCAAAAACAGCAGCTGTGCCGTCTGTGCCTGCTTTTCCGTGTCTGCCACGGCGAAGAAGCCCCATCCCTTCACAAGGACGATCTTGGGCGCATAGCCGTGCTTTTCCCTGTACGCCGCAAATGCCTGCGCCGCCGTTTCCACGTCCTGCAAATACAGCGGATGCGCCTTGCAGTACACGATGTGATCCGGTGTGAACGGCTCCAGCACCGGTGCGGCACTCTCCCGGCTCTCGGCAAAGCGTACCGCCTCCCGACAGCCGTTAAACAGGCACACCGCACCTGCGCCGTACAGCTTTGCGAGGGTTTTTGCGAAGGCGCAAATCTGTGCATCCTCCGCCACGGCAGGGGTGAGATCCGCCTGCTGTGTACAGTTTTCCTGCAGTGTGTGCAAAACGTGCCGGAGCATTTTGCCCAGTTCTACATCGGAGTCCGCCGCCAGAAACACGCCGTGGTTCTGCAAAAACAGCATATCCGCATCCCTGCCCTTTGCGGCTTTGTAGTCGCTCATGCGTTCTTTGCAAAGCTTCGCCAAAATATAGCCGGGCTTGCAGATTTCCACCCACACGGCATCCGGGAACAGGGCGTGCATCCTCGCTTCGCCCTCCCGTGCGCAGGTCAGACCGTTAACCATCGCAGGATGCAGGTGCAATACGTACCGCATGGGGAACAGGGCGTGCAGGAGTGTTTCCACGCTGGGTCTTTTCTCCTCCTGCCCCGGCAGTTTCGATGCCATCATGTCCGCCAGCGCCGCCGCTTCCCGCGGGGCATCCTCGGTGGGATATTCCTTTTCCATCATCGCCGCCAGCTTCGTGCGGTCCATCGCCACAAAGCCCTCCGGCGTAATGGTCGCCAAAGAGGTGCCCGAGCCTTTGATATATAAAACATTGCCGTCTTTCGCCGATGTATTTCCACCGCCTGCCAGAACCAATTCCCCGTTTTTGCCGTAGAAATTGGAGAAGGCAGTCAACGTTTCCAAAACCGTACAGACCACTCCTTCATACTTTTCACCCATTGTAACACATTTTTTCCAACTTAACAAGTCTATTGACAGATTCTTTGAATCCCGTTATAATTGAGACGATTCCTATAAAAGGAGTAATGTCACCATGCAGTTAAGCGATGCCTATGTGTGCGAAATTTTGTCCCACTTTGACCTGCCCGGCGTCCTTGTCGCCTACCGTCCCATCGGGTGCGGTCACATCAACGACACCCTGATGGTCACCTATCGGCAGGAAAACACCGAAACCGGCTACATTCTCCAGCGCATCAACACCAACGTCTTTCGCAATCCCGACCAGCTGATGGAAAACATCCATCGGGTCACCGCTTATCTTGCCGACGTGATCCGCAAAAACGGCGGCGATCCTGCCAGGGAGACCCTGCGTGTCTATCCCACCAAGGAGGGCGAGCGCTATTACCGCACGGCGGCAGGCGACTGTATGCGGGTGTACAACTTCGTTGCCGATACCTACACCCTGCAGAGCATCGAGAACCCCGACGATTTCCGCAAAGCCGGTGCGGCATTCGGCACTTTCCAGTGTATGCTGGCGGATTATCCCAGCGAAACACTGCACGAAACGATTCCCGATTTTCACAACACCGTCTCCCGCTTTGAGGCGCTGAAAACAGCCATCGCCGAGAATGCCGCCGGTCGTGCCGCCGATGTGCAGACGGAGATCGACTTTGCCCTTGCGCACGAAGCAGACACGCACGTTTTGCTCGATCTGCTGAAAAAGGGTGAACT
>JAQXLO010000270.1 GCA_029012165.1 Oscillospiraceae bacterium
GTTTTCTCTTTTTTTCTCGTTTTTTCTGAATTTATCTAACTTTTTTAAAATTCAAGAAAGTTTGACTTTCTGCCCTTGCGGCGCACGGCTTGTACGCCGCAGGCAGACAGAAATCAAAATTTACGACGGCTTTCCGCTGTGCGGCGGTTCCTTGCGCAGTCTTGACCTTTTCCCCGGTGTGGTGCGCATGGTCATCCTCGACAGGTGCACTTTCACCGGCTGCGGTGCGTCGGAATAGGGATCGGGCGTCAGTTCCTCCCCGATCTCCATGGCGTCGTCCTCATAGGGCGTCTTGCCGCCGAAGTTTTTTGCAGACATAGCTATTCCCTCCTTTTTTATAGTCTTGCCCGCAAAAAAGAAAATTATCATTTTTTCGGAACCAACTCTCCTCTCTCTCCATATTATGGGATTGAGAGCAAGGAAAGGAGGGCGAAATGAATGGGTTGTGGATGCAATACTTGGATCATTCTCCTGGTCATCATCCTGTTATGTTCCGACTGTGGTTGTAACAACGGCTGTGGCACATTTGCCAATAACGGCTGTGGCTGTGGCTGCAACAATAACTGCGGCTGCTGACAACGTGCACTAAGGAGAAAGAGCCGATGCCCCAAAGGCACCGGCTCTTTCTTTATGTCTTTATCTCCCGCACACAGGCCGTATTCAAAATAAATATCGCCGCCGTGCACAGAAGCGCCACGGAAACGGGCACGGACGCACGAACCGGCTCCACGACCCGCCCGCTTTGCAGCAGCATCGTTTGCGCCGCTTGGGGGAAAAAGCGCAGGATCGCCGCACAGTTTACCGCCGCCAATGCGCCGCAGACAAAACGAGAAGTGAAAAAATGGGACAGCTTCACGCCACACTGCGTGATGTAGGGCAAAATCTGGCAATGCACCGAAAGTCCGCCGAATCCCAATATTGCCGCAATGACCGGCAGGGACACACCGTTTTGCGCAGCGATCCGACAGCCGTTCGTCACTTCCAGAAAACAGCACAGCGGCACATAGATACTCTGCGGCAGGCGCTCCAGCACCGCACAGATGCCGGAAAACAGCAATATCCATGCGCACAGGGGCAGCATCCCTGCGCCCGCATCCGAAACAGCCTCGCAGATGCTTTGGGTCAGCGGAAGGCAGGGAGGTATTTTTTTGTCGGGCGCTGCGGCGGTGCCGATAAAGCGCAGCAAAATTCCCACGGTCAGGTTTGCAGCCGTCAGTGACCCAAACAGAATCCAGCCGCAGGTACGGCTGCGGAGCATCTCGGCGCCCACGGTTCCGACGACGAATGCCGGTCCCGCCGCCACGCAGAACAGACACAGCCGCTGCGCCTGTGCCTCGGTCACACTGCCGCCCTTGTACAGCTGCGCCGCCATGCGTGTCCCCACGGGAAACCCGCCGCACAGTCCCAGCAGTACGGCGCCCGCCGCCGCACCGGGCAGACGAAAGACACGCCGCATCACAGGCGAGGACACTTTGCCGAAGCTATCACACAGTCCGCTGCGCACAAAGAAGGTACACAGCACAAAAAACGGAAACAGCGACGGGATCACCGCCGTACCGCACAAGCTCAGTGCACTGCGTATACCCCGCACCATTTCCTGCGGATAGCAAAGCAGCAGCGCCAGCAGCAGCACTGCCGGCAAGAGCCGCTGCACCCATTCTCTTTTTTTCATAATCCCAACACCTCTTTCATATCTATGAAAGCAGATGGGAACTTTATTCAAAGGAGTACGCAAATGAGCCGCAATAGCCGAAATGCCAAGAAAAAACTATATGCCCTGACGGAGAAGCTGAACGATACGCTGGAGATCCCCCAATCCGCAGGTCCCGGCAGTGCGCAGATCGAGCTGTCCGGCAACCGGGAGGCACGGGTGGACGGCTGCCAAAACATCCTGCAATATGACGATACCGCCATCCGCATCAGCACCGGGCGGCTGGTGATCTGCTTTTCCGGCAGTGATCTGTCCATCAACGCCATGCAGCAAAACCAGATCCGCATCACGGGCACGATCCTTTCCGTGGACTTTGCGTAGGAGGGCGCCATGTTTTTGATTCGTCTGTTCCGTTTCGTTGCGGGATATGTCCTCTTTTCCGCCGTCGGCGGATTTCCCGAACGGTTTATCAATCTCTGCACCGCCGGGCACATTCCGATCTGGGACATCCGCCCCTGCGGCAATGTGCTGTACGGCAAGGTGCGTGCCAAGGACTATCTGCGCCTGCGCACCGTCTCCCGGAAATCCGGAATGCGCCTGCGGCTGCGCAAAAAGTGCGGCGTTCCCTTTTTCATGCACAAGCACAGAAAACACGGCGGTCTGCTGATCGGCGCCGCCGTGTTTCTCGCCGTGTTCGCCCTGCTGTCCACACGCATCTGGGTCATCGAGATCGAGCACTTGCAGGGTGTCCCGGAATCTGTCATCCGCACGGCACTGCGGGACGCCGGCATCTACGAGGGGATGCGCACCCGTTCTCTGGAAGCGTCCAAAACGGAAAGCGCACTGCCTTTGCAGATCCCGAAGATCCAATGGGTCGCTCTGAACCGCCAAGGGTCGGTACTGCACGTTCGACTGCGTGCCAAAATCCGCACACAGGCAGAGCAGGATGCGTCCTCCCCCTGCCATCTCGTCGCCGCCAAGGACGGCGTTTTGCGCACACTGGAGCCGTATGACGGAAAAGCGATGGTTCGTGTCCCCACCGCTGTGCAGAAGGGACAGCTGCTCATCAGCGGCATCACGGACAACAAGGACGGTTCCGTCTGCCTGCACCACGCGAAAGGGTATACGGAAGCGCAGACCACCGCCGCACAAACGGTCACCGTTTCCAAAAAGCAGACCTTCCCCGCCGTGAGCACTGCGCTGAGCAAGGTCAGCGTGCGTCTGTTTGGCCGGACGTTTCCGCCGACCGCTTTCCAAGGGGTGGAGGACGCCCAGTTCTTCTCCTACGATATGTATTTGACCGCCGGGAAATACCGCCTGCCCGTCTCCTGCAACGTGCACCGCAGCACGTTCTTTCAATCGTCCCGCACCCTGTCGGACAAGGAAACGATGCTGCTGCTGTTCTCCGATTTCGAGACCGAGGCGGCACAGCGCTTTCATGCCGCCCGCTTTCTCTCGCAGGATATCCGCCTTTCGCAGGACACGAAAACCTTGCGGATCGAAGCCGATTTTCATTTGCTGGAAAACATTGTCGCCGAGCAGGAAATTTTACTTGAAGAATAGCGCTCGTTGTGGTATACTTCCCTTGCACGCGCGGTGAGTTCGAGACCTTCCTCACCTAAAACAAAACTAAAGGAGACAACTGCATATGAAAAAAAAGCAAATTCTTTTCCTCACGCAGGGGGCGCTGATCGCCGCCCTGTATGTCGTGCTGACGCTGTTCATCAACGCTTTCGGTCTTGCCAACGGAGCGATCCAGATCCGCATTTCCGAGGCGCTGACCATTCTTCCCTTTTTCACCCCCGCCGCTATCCCCGGGCTTGCCATCGGCTGTCTTTTGGCAAATATCCTGACGGGCGCCGTGGTCTGGGACGTGATCTTCGGAACCCTCGCCACACTGCTCGGCGCCGTCGGCACATACCTTCTGCGCAAATACAAATGGTGCGCTGCGCTGCCGCCCATTTTAAGCAATGCGATCATCATCCCCGTCATCCTGCGGTACGCCTACGGCGTCCAGGATGCGCTGTGGTTTTTGGTACTGACCGTGGGCGCAGGCGAAGTGCTCTCCGCCGGTGTGCTGGGCATGATCCTGCTCTTTGCGCTCCAACGATACAAACATATTATTTTTAAAAACTGAGGACGATCACTATGAAAAAAATCGGCATTCTTTTACTCTGCGTTCTTCTTGCGGGACTGACGGCGTGCACAGTTTCCGAGAAGGAAGAGGAACCCTTCAGCGCCGCATTCACCATCCGGGAAACGTCTGCGCCCACGGAGGTGTTCTTTGGGGAACCCGTCCCCGCAGTCGGCAGTGCCGATTTGCCCGACTCTCTGAGCTATGACGCCATCGAGCACCTCTTTGTGACGTCCCTGTTCGGCGATCAGGGGCAGGTTCTTTGCCTTTGGAACCAGCCGATACAGTACGCATTGAACGGCGGCTTTTCGCAAATTGATGCGCAGACCGCAGGCGAAATCGCCGATGCGCTTTCCGACGTTTCCGGCTTCCCCGACATTCGGGAAACCACCGCTGATCAGGCGAATGTGCAGATCACCTTTGCCGATGTACCTGCCGCAGACTGCAATATCGCCGCCGATTCAAACGGCAACATCCTGCGTGCGGAGATCACCATCCCGACGAACGGCAAGTTTGACCGTGCCAAGGCGCTTCGGCAGAGTTTGTTCCGCATCTGCGGGATGCTGTACCAGGCGGAAACCGTTCTGGACACCGTCAACGCCGAAAGCTATGCGGCCGCAAAGCCCACGGACACGGACTGGATGCTGATGGACATCCTGTACAGCGAAATGCAGGCGGGAATGTCCAAAGAGGAATGCCGCACTGCCTTGGACGCCTATTTCAAAGCGCAATAAAAACGCCTGAAAAACCAAATACCGGGAAAAGCTTTCACGGCTCTTCCCGGTATTTTATTTACATTTTTTCCAGTATCGAGCAGACAAGCGTGTACGTCCGCTCGGTGGAGGCAACGGACAGCCTTTCCTGGGGCGAATGGAT
>JAQXLO010000271.1 GCA_029012165.1 Oscillospiraceae bacterium
TTAAATAAACAAGTTATAAACTTGAAAAGTAAATTAAAAATCGGCTGTTTTTTTATTTACTTTGTGATACGAAGGAAATCGCAAATTAACCAAGAAGATATATTTCCTCGGCATAGGAGTGCCCCCTGTGGCAGCAGAATAGGAGAGTCTGCCATAGGGGGTGGCTTTTTGCTGCCCGTTTTGCCGGACTTGTTCAAAAAGCCGTTGGAGAGATGAGATGCAGAGATCTACGTCCAAGTTTGGCGTTGAAGCCGGTTCGACCCCTGCCAGTCCATAGTAGCAGGAAAAAATCCAGATTGCAACCGAATCGGAATGAACGGACGTGTTTTGGGAATGAACGGGTCGATGCACGGAAAGCCGGAGGTACCTATGCGTTTTGGCTATTGCAAATGCGGGGGGTTGCTGATATAATGGAGCTGTCTTATTATCGGGAGGAATGACTTTTGAAGATCGTGTTTGTCTGTACCGGCAACACCTGCCGCAGTCCCATGGCGGAGGGAATCTGCCGGGTTCTTTTGCAGGAACGGGGGTTGTCGGGCGTGGAATGCACCAGCTGCGGTCTGGCCGCACAGCCGGGGATGCCTGCGTGTGAAAACGCCGTCACCGCCGCGCTGGAATACGGTGCGGATATTGCCGGGCATCGTTCCCGGGGATTGACGCCGTACCTGCTGGAGGACGCCGATCTTTTTGTCTGCATGACGGAAAGTCATGCGCACCTGCTTGCACAGTATGTGCCACAGGAGAAAATACGCCTGCTCGGCGGCGGGATCCCCGACCCCTACGGCGGAGATTTGGACGTCTATCGCCGCTGTGCCGAGAGCATTTATAAAGGGTTGCAAACCTTGATGGAGGAGGATTTACAGGCATGAATGCAATTCGCTTTTCAGACGTGGAAATAAACGAGGGCTTTTGGAAAAACAGGCAGGACATCAACCGCACCGTTACCCTCGAATGTGTGCGAGAGCAGTTCGAGCAGACGGGACGCTTTGCGGCGTTCCGCTGTGAATGGAAGGAGGGCGAGCCCCACAAGCCCCACATCTTCTGGGACTCCGATGTGGCAAAGTGGCTGGAGTCTGCGGCGTATATTCTGAAAAAAACGCCGGACGAAAAGTTGGAAAGCTATGTGGAGTCGGTCATCGACGACATCGAAAACAATCAGGATGAAAACGGGTATTTCAATATTTATTTCACGGTCGTTGAACCCGATAAACGCTTTACCCGCCGCATGGACCACGAGCTGTACTGTGCCGGTCACCTGATGGAGGCGGCTGTGGCGTACTATGAAGCCACGGGGAAACGTCGGTTCCTCGACATGATGTGCAGGTACGCCGACTATATCGATCGTGTATTTCGTGTGGAACAGAGTGCCGCATTCAGTACGCCCGGTCACGAGGAGATCGAACTGGCACTGGTGAAGCTGTATGTATGCACCGGGGAGAAACGCTACCTCGATCTGTGTATGTTCTTTCTCGATATGCGCGGCACGCCTGCGTCCAAGGACAAGGGCGAGGGCTGGTCGGAGGAATACTGCCAAAACCATCTCCCCGTGCGTGAACAGAAAACCGCCGAGGGACACGCCGTGCGTGCGTGCTACCTGTACTGTGCCATGGCGGACGCCGCACGGCTGACGGGCGACGAGGGACTGCGCAAAGCGTGCGAGGCGCTGTTTGACAATATCTATTATAAACGTATGTACATCACCGGCGGCATCGGCTCGACACACGACGGCGAGCGCTTCACCGGCGACTACGATCTGCCCAACGCCGCCGCCTATGCGGAGACCTGCGCCGCCATCTCTTTGGCGATGTTCGCTTCCCGCATGAGCCTGCTGCATCCCGTGTCCAAATATGCGGATGCGGTGGAAACGGCGCTGTACAATGGTATTTTGTCCGGCATCTCGCTGGACGGCAAGTCCTTTTTCTATACCAATCCCTTGGAAATTGACTTTTTAACCCGCAAAGCAAACGCGTTTCGCCGTTGCTACAAGCCGCTTGCCGAGCGGGTGGAAATATTTGACTGCTCCTGTTGCCCGCCGAACATCACTCGGTTCATGGCGTCCTTGGGCGGACTTGTCTATGCGCAGAGTGCGGACACGCTCTTCGTCCACCAGTACATGAGCAGTACGCTGAAAACAGACAGCGTGGAGCTGACACAGCAAACGGACTATCCGAATACGGGCACGGTGCATTTTACCGTGAAGGGCTTCGGCGGCAAGTGCGTCGCCGTGCGCATCCCCGCATGGTGCAAGCAATTCGACATGGACGGCGCAGAACCCGAGGTCAAGGACGGATACGCTTATGTTGCCGTGGACAAGGATGATTTTGCATTTACGCTGAAGCTGGAAATGAAGCCGATGTTTTACGAAGCGTCACCGAAAGTAGCGGCGGATATGGGCAAGGTCGCATTGCAAAAGGGTCCCGTGGTCTACTGCCTGGAGGGCGTGGACAACGAGGGCGACCTGCACGGACTGTGTGCG
>JAQXLO010000272.1 GCA_029012165.1 Oscillospiraceae bacterium
AAAGATACCATTCGTGAGTTTTCTTTGTACCGCTGGGACGAAAACTGCGCCCGTGACGTGCCGAAAAAAGAGAACGATCACGCCATGGACGATCTGCGCTACTTCGTAACCACCGCCATGGAAACGCACGACGGCGGTTTCTTTTCCGTAGCCGTTGAACGATAGGAGGTCATCATGCCCTTTAAAAAGAAAAAATCACCGCCTGCTGCCGTTCCCGTTCAAACCGCACCCCGCTGCACCGCCCTGTCCCCTTTCCCGCTGTTGGATCGCTATGTCCCGTCTGCAGCGCCGAACTTGGCACTGTACGGCGCCCTGCGGGAAGCGGTTCCGCTGATTGATGCCGCCATCGGCAAACTGGTGCGGCTGACCGTGGGCTTTGCGGTACACTGCGAAAGCCCCACCGCCGACAAGGCCTTGCAGGAGTTTTTGCTGCGTGTCCCCTTGGCGGGATGCGGCAGCGGTGTACTCCCGTTTCTGTGCACGTATCTCGACCAGCTGCTGACCTACGGCACGGCGGTGGGCGAGATGGTGGTGCAGGACGGCATACTCACCGGTCTGTACAATGCACCCCTTGCCAACGTGGAGCTGCGGCGTGGCGCAGACGGTTTTTCCGCTCAGGTGCTGGCGGGCGATCCCGTCAAAAAACCCGTCCCCTACCCCGACCGCATTCTGCTGTCCGCCCTGCATCCCGAACCCGGCGCACTGCACGGCACCTCCCTTTTGCAGGGGCTGCCATTCGTCTCCTCCGTTTTGCTGAAAATTTTCTCCGCCACCGCACAGAACTGGGAACGCATGGGCAACATCCGCTTTGCGGTCACCTACAAGCCGCAGAACGACGCCGTGGATCGTGCCTATGCCAAGGAGCGCGCCATGCAGGTCGCCCGGGAATGGAGCACCGCCATGCAGCCCGGCGGTCCTGTGCGTGACTTTGTCACCGTGGGCGACGTGTGCATCCAGACCATCGGCGCCGATGCCCCGATCCCCGACAGCGAAGTGCCCGTGCGGCAGATGCTCGAACAGATCCTCGCCAAAACGGGACTGCCGCCGTTTATGCTGGGGCTGTCCTGGTCCTCCACGGAGCGGATGTCCACCCAGCAGGCGGATATCCTCACCAGTGAGCTGGAGTCCTACCGCACCCTGCTGACACCGGTGCTGTACAAGATCTGCCGCACGTTCCTGCGCCTGTCCGGGTTTACGGACGAGCCGCAGATTCTTTGGAACGACATCACACTGCAGGACGAGGTAGAGCTTGCCCGGGCGAGGCTGTACGATGCACAGGCACGGCAGATTCTCAAAAACATCGAACCCGAAAAGGAGGAATCCCTCTGAAAAAAAGTTACGCACCCACCGAAACGCTCTCCCCGCAGACGCTCAGCGAACAGGACTTGGAGAGCATCCACCGATTCACCCGCAAGGCACTGACGGCAGAAGAGGTCTACACCTTTCCCCTCGTTCTCTGCGACAACGAGATCGACCGGGATATGGAGCGCTTTACCGTGGACGCCCTTGCCGACTTGGCAACGCTCTTCATCGGCAAGACGGGTCTTTTCGACCACAGCATGGAAAGCCGTGACCAGACGGCACGCATTTTCAAGGCGGAATGCGTCACCGACCCCGAGCGCACCACGAGTGTGGGAGAGCCCTACACCTTCATCCGTGCCGTCGCCTATATGCCCCGCACGGAAAAGAATCAGTCCCTGATCGAGGAGATCGACAGCGGCATCAAAAAGGAAGTCAGCGTCGGCTGTGCCGTGGCAGAGGTTACCTGCTCGATCTGCGGCACAGACGTCCGTCACGCCCCCTGCGCCCACCGCAAGGGCGAAGTCTATGACGGCGTACCGTGCCACCACATTCTGGACGTGCCCACAGACGCCTACGAGTGGTCCTTTGTCGCCGTCCCTGCCCAGCGCAGTGCAGGCGTCACCAAGAGGTTTCGCACGGACAACGTGGCGTCCGGTTCAGAGGTTGCTGCACTGCGCAAGCAGATCGCAGCGCTGGAGGAGGAAGCAAAGCTCGGCAAAGCGTACCGTGCTTCCCTGCTCTCGGAAACCATTCGGCTCGGTCTGTCCGCTTTGCCGCAGATGGACGGAAAGGTTTTGCAGTCCGCCTGTGAAAAACTGTCCGCCGAGGAATTGCAGGCTTTCTCCAAGTGCTTTGCGGCACAGGCACATCAGCAGACGCCCGTACATTTGCAGCTCTTTTCCGGCGATCCCCATTCGGACACCAACAACGCTTTCAAAATTTAAAGGAGGTTGTTTACATGAACATTTCCGCAAACGGTTTCTTTGACCACACCCTGACCTTGCAGGCATCTTCCCCCATTCCTGCCGGTCATCCCGTCAAGCTGACGGGCAACTACACGGTTGCGGACACGGCAGACGGCGAGCGCTTCTGCGGCGTACTGCTCTCGTACTGCGATGGCGTTTGCGCCGTACAGCTCAAGGGCGCCGTCACCCTGTCCTACAGCGGCATTGCGCCCTCGGTCGGCAATGCTTCCCTCGTTTCCGACGGAAACGGCGGTGTGAAGACCGCCGAGAGCGGCACGGCTGTGCTGGTACTTTCCGTGGACGTCACCGCAAACACCGTTACCTGTATTCTGTAAAGGAGGAAGAAACCATGGCATTTGATACACTCCGACTGGAAAAAGGACTCTACACCACCGGCAAATCCTTCACCGGCGCACTGGAAACGCTGGATCCTTCCGAAGCCTACAAGGGTACGCCCCTGGAAGGACTGGACGCCTATCAGCGCCAGCTCAAGCGCTTCGACATCCGCATCAGCGGTCCCGGCAGCAGCGCCGTCGAAAAGTTTTTTGCCACCACCGACTCCGCCGCACTGTTTCCGGAATATGTCGCCCGTGCTGTTCGTCAGGGCATGGAGGAAGCGGATCTGCTTCCCTCCATCGTGGCGGCAACCACGCAGATCGACGGTCTGGATTACCGCTCCATCGAATCCGTTCCCACCGATGCGGACAAGGAGCTCTCTGTTGTCGCCGAAGGCGCCTTCATCCCCGAAACCGTTGTGCGCACCCAGGAAAATCTGGTGCGCCTGCACAAGCGTGGTCGTATGCTCACCGCATCCTACGAAGCGATTCGCTTTCAGAAGCTGGATCTGTTCACCATCACCCTCAAGCAGATCGGTGCATACATTGCCCGCACCCAGTTTGCGGACGCCGTGAACGTGCTGAAAAACGGGGACGGCAACAACAATGCCGCCGCAGTTTCCGACATTTCCGGCAGTGCGGTCTGCTATGCGGACATCGTGGACTTTTGGAACCGCTTCTCCCCCTACTCCCTGCGCACCATGATCGCAAGTCCCGCCATGCTGGCAAAGCTTTTGCAGCTTCCCGAATTTAAGGACGCCTCCGCCGGGTTCAGCTTCCAGAGCACCGGCAAAATGATCTCTCCCATCGGTGCGGAACTTCTGCGTTCGGGCGCCGTGGCAGACAAGGAGATCATCGGTCTCGACAGCACCTGCGCACTGGAAATGGTCAAGGCCGGTGACGTGACGACCGAGTTTGACAAGCTCATCGACCGTCAGCTGGAACGTGCCGCCATCACCTCCACTGCCGGCTTTGCCAAAATCTTCAAGGACGCTTCCCGCGTTCTGCACGCCTGAAGGGAGGTACACGGATGAACGAATGGGCAGTTCTGGGCGCTCTGCAAGAAATCGCCGTATTGCAGCAGGATGCGGCGGCAGAAGCTTTGCCGCTGTGCCGCTCTGCACTGGAGTCCCTGACATCCCGCCTGAAGCCGGATGCGGATCCTGCGGACAGTCGGCTCATCCGTGCGGCGGCAGGTCTCGCCTACTACAAATTGACCCTGCGCAATTTTGCCGGCACCGATGGGATCACTTCCTTCAAGGCAGGGGACGTCACCGTCAGCCGCTCCTCGGCCTGCACACTGGAGCAGGCGGAAAAGGTGCGGGACGAAAGTCTGCTTGCCGCTCTGCCGCTGCTGACGGACGATGCATTTCTGTTTTGCAGCGTTTGAGGAGGCAGTATGGATATCACAAAATTTTTAAATCTCTACGGACGGCGTGCCCGTTTTGAGGAAGAGGACGGCTGGACGAGCCGTGATTTTCACTGCTTCATCCAGCCTCTGCGGTACAAAAACAAAATGTACCTCTACGGGGTCAACACCCAGATCGGCTTCAACGCCCAAGGGCATTACCTCTACATCGGTCCCCCGGACTGCGATGTGACCAAGCTCTCCGACGATGTTGTCCTGCACGTCGGCGAGAACAGGTACCGCATTGACCGTGCCGAAAAGGTCTACTGCGGCGAAAAGCTGTACTACATCTGGGCGATCATCCGCACCGTCGTGGAAGAAAGCGAGGAATCCCTATGAGCACCGTCAGCGCACTGCCCTCGGACATCGTGCATTGGCTCAGCGCACAGGATGCGCTGTCCAACATCACCTTTCTCACGGAATTTCCCGCCGTCAAAAAGGCGATTCCGCTGAAAAAGGTCATTGTCGCCGTGGGGCTGGAATCCGTCACCCTCGAGGACAAGTATGTGGATGACGGCAACGGCATCCTCATAAAGCAGGAATACTGCCGCTCTGCGCAGCTGCACATCACCCTCGCCATACACGTCCCCTTCTCTTTGGGCGGCAAAACCTGCCATGAAGTGTTTTCCAACGTGGTGGACGCCCTGTCCTTCGCCTCCGACCTGAACATCGAGGAGTCCGGCTGCGGAAACATCACCTCCGACCGGGACACCGACGCCCTTGTGCTCAAAGGATTTCTGCGCATCGCCGCCGACTTTTGTCCCGCCGCATCCTCCGATATGCACTTTCAGTCGTTTCTCGACAAAGAGCTGCTTTGCGGGACACATATTCGCAACGATGCGCTCCACGTCTCCGCCGGGGACAGGGAACGCTGGAACAATCCCATCGCCGTCTCCTCCTACACCGGCACGGGACACAGCACCAACACCATAAGTCTTGGCTTTATGCCGTCCTATGCCGCCGTCTTTGCGGCGGAATACCCCTGCGCCGAGTACAACACCGGCACCGGGAAAACCGATATCTACGCCGCCTATGCCGTCCCCGGCGGCGGCTCCGTGGGTCTGCAGATCCACAGCCAAGGGTTCACCGTGCTGAACAATTCCCCGGACTTCGGCAGCTGTGTCCCCTATCTGAACAAGGCAGGCATACAGTATTACTACTTTGTCCTGAAATAAAGAAAGAAGGCAGATGGAGCATGGTTCCGTCTGCCTTCTGTGTGTTTTATAAACCGCCGTCAGATGTCCTCGGTGACGACCGTCTTTTGTTCCTCCCAATTCATCGCCCGCTGTACGGCACGCTTCCAGCCGTTGTAGAGCACGTCCCGCTTTTCTTTTTCCATTTGCGGCTCGAACACTCTGTCCACCTCACGGATGGACTCGATCTCCTCCGTACTGTGCCAAAAGCCCACCGCAAGACCAGCCATATAGGCACAGCCCAGCGCCGTCGTCTCCACGACCTTCGGGCGGTTGACGGGGGTACGGATGAGGTCGGACTGAATCTGCATCATGATATTGCTCACCGATGCACCGCCGTCCACACGAAGCTCGGTAAAGGGAACGGTGCAATCCGCCTGCATCGCCTCCAAAAGGTCGGTCATCTGATAGGCGATGCCCTCAATGACCGCACGGGCAAAGTGCGCACGGTTGACGCCCCGGGTCAGTCCCACGACACAGCCTCTGGCGTACATATCCCAGTACGGGGCACCCAGTCCCGTAAAGGCGGGCACGATATAGATACCGTTGGCGTCGGGTACGCTCTCCGCCAGCCGGTCGCACTCCGGCGCAGAGGAGATCATCTGCATTTCGTCCCGCAGCCACTGGATCGTACAGCCTGCATTGAACGCACTGCCCTCAATGGCATAGGTCACCGCATCGCCGATGCCCCACGCCACGCCGGTGATCAAATTGTTGCGGGAAACGGTGCGTTCCCTGCCCGTATTCATCAAAAGGAAACAGCCGGTACCGTATGTATTCTTCGCCTGACCGGGCTTAAAGCATCCCTGTCCGAACAGTGCCGCCGGCTGGTCGCCGATGGCGCCGCTGATGGGCAGTCCTGCCAGCATGGACAGCCCCGGTACTTTCTCGCTGACCGTGCCGTAGACCATACTGGACGGTACTGCCTTTGGCAGAATGGACATGGGTACGCCCATCTTTTCACACAGGTAACCGTCCCACATCAGCTTATCCACATCGAACAGCATCGTCCTCGAAGCATTGGAATAATCCGTCACGTGCGCCTTGCCGCCGGTCAGATTCCAGATCAGCCACGTTTCCACCGTGCCGAACAGCAAGTCGCCCTGCTCCGCCTTTTCCCGGGCGCCGGGTACGTTTTCGAGGATCCAGCGAATTTTGGTGGCGGAAAAGTAGGCATCGATCACAAGTCCCGTGTGCTCACGCACATATTCGCCGTAGCCCTGCGCCTTAAGCGTGTAGCAATACTCCGCCGTTCTGCGGCACTGCCAGACGATGGCGTTGTACACAGGCTTGCCCGTGTTTCTGTCCCAAAGGATGGTGGTCTCCCGCTGGTTGGTGATGCCCATACAGGCGACGTCCTCGGGGTCTATTGCCCCGTCGGCAAACAGATCCGCCGCCGCACGAAGCTGGCTGTTCAAAATATCCATCGGGTCATGCTCGACCCAGCCCGCCTCGGGATAGATCTGGGGGAATTCATACTGGGCTTTTCTAACAATATTGCCCTGTTTGTCGAACAGAATGGCACGGGAGCTGGTGGTTCCCTGATCCAACGCAAGTACATATTTCTTTTCGGTCATCGCAAGCACCTCCTAATCATCTCTCTAATAATAGTATATTCTGCACAGAAAGTCAATGACTTCTGCGCAGAATATAGCTAAATCATATAAATTA
>JAQXLO010000273.1 GCA_029012165.1 Oscillospiraceae bacterium
CGGCATCAGCACCTTCCGCTACTCCCTGTATCCCCACAGCGGCACATGGCGTGAAGCGGAAACCGTGAAGCTCGGATTTTTTGAAAACAATCCCCTGCAGGCGGACTTTGTTCCCGGTGCAAACGGCGCAGACACGCAAAAGACCTACGGCACTATTTCCGCCGAGAATATCGTGCTCGATGCGGTAAAGCCTGCGCAGGATGGCAACGGCGTAATTGTGCGTATGTACGAAGCCGAAACCAGACACAGCACCGTCAGCGCAAAGTTTGATCTCGACTACAGCAAAGTGATCGAGTGCAACTTGATGGAATGCGACGAGCAGGAGATCCCCTGCACAGACAAGGAATTCACTTTCCGCGTCAAGCCCCACGAAGTCAAAACCTTCCGACTTGTAAAATAAACTTCTAAAAATCAACACCTGCTTGCGGCACCCGGAAGTGCACTGCAAGCAGGTGTATTTTCACAAAAGATAGATCACGAATTCCGTGAAATGAAAAGTATCGGTCAAGCCTTTTTAATGGCTTGCGGATTTCAAAACTGCACTCTTGACCGCTACGAATAGATCAGACTCGGACGCCGCCGTAGGGACGAATTTGCAGCACCATGCAGGAACCCTCGCCAAAAACGGCTTCCATTTGGCTCTTGTAGGTTTCCAGCAGTTCGTCAGGCACAAAGGCTTGAATCGTACCGGCAAAACCGCCGCCGTGCACACGCCATGCACCTTTCCCTTTCAGAATTTCGGCACTCAGTGCCAGCGCCAGAGAAACAGGCTGATCGGTAGGCTGCTTGGTGGTAAAGACATTTTGGTTGTACATATAGGATGAGTAGCCGCTGTCGATCACGGTCTGCTTGAACGCCTCAAAATCACCCTTGGTAAGTGCGTCCACTTCTTTCTCGACACGCAAATTTTCATTAAAGAAATGCATTGCCCGAATAATCGCACGGTCACTGACCTGGCTTCTCACCTGTGCCAAAGAAGCGTAGAACTCTTCCGGCTCCACGTCCCGCAGCACCTTTTTGCCGAACACGGCCGCAACGGTCTCCATTTCTCCACGCACTGCGGCATAGTCGTCCGTCAAATCATTGTGACTGCCGCCGGTGTTGACAATGCACAGGGAATGACCGCAGGCGGCAAAATCGAAGTCCACCTTTTCAATCACCGGCTCGGATGGGTCGGCGAAGTCGATGGTTACAAAGCCGCTGACAGAGCTTGCCATCTGATCCATCAGACCACAGGGCTTTCCGAAATAAACATTTTCCGCAAACTGGGCGATCTGGGCAATCTCCACAGCACTGACTTTGCCGTCATTGTACAGGTAATTGAGCACCGTGCCGATGAGCACCTCATACGCCGCTGAGCTGGACAGCCCCGAGCCGGAAAGTACGTCCGAGCACACTGCCGCATCAAACGCACCGATTGTATACCCACGCTGCACAAACCCGGCACATACGCCGCGAATGAGCGCAGAAGAGTGACCGATCTCCTGCGGCACAGGCGCCAGAGAGGCGATATCGACCACATTCAGCGCATGACCGGCAGACTTTTCACGGATGACCGTACCCTCCCGCGGAACGGCCGCAGCAACCGCATCCAGATTGATTCCCGCAGCCAAGACCCTGCCGTGGTTATGGTCCGTATGGTTGCCGCCCACTTCCGTGCGTCCGGGTGCCGAGAAGAAAGCAGGCGTTCCCTCGCCGAACTCTTTATGGAAGCTGTCCAAAATGGAGCTGTATCTCTCTTTTTGTGCCGCAAGCTGATGATGCGGGTACAGACGAAGCAGTGCTTTGTCCATGTCATTGTCCAGAAGCTTTGCACAAAGATCATTCATAATCCGAAACCTCTCTTTAGTTTGACTTGTTTTTTTCAATATTTAAAAGAACATAATGCATTCCGATCAATAGACATCCCGAAATGGCAAACAGCAGAATAAGGGGAAGCAAAAATGATGCAGACAAAGGATTGTAAACATTGCGTCCGATAGTAGTATAGGACACGGTTTTATACATAAACCCCGCTAAGGAAATCAAAATATAATCCCGATAGCGAAACTGCATGGCGCCGTAAATGCGGCTGATGCTGTTGACGGGAAAACTGGGAATCAGGCGGAAGATGAAAAGCATATACGGGTTTCCTGTTCCCTTGCTTTCAAACAATTCCCGCACGATCTCATTTTGCCGCACGATTTTGATGGCGTTGCCGCCACCCAGAAATTTTCCCCATAAATAGCGGATCGTCATCAGCCATGCGATGCCGGCTAAATTAACCACAAAAGCAAAGTACCACGGCAGAACGGCGCCGGTGATCACGCAGATGGCCGGAATCGTGATCAGCGGGAAAACGCTTTTCAGCGTAAACAAAAGCATGACGATCAGCACGATCAGTCCCCGATTGCCCACCGCTTTCACCTGTTCCTCCAAGTGCACCAGCTGCTGCTGCCACGTTTCGTACCAGACATTCAGCTCCGGGATCTGCATCACGGACAGTACGCAGCAAAGTACGCCCGCCAAGATCAGAAGCAGTGTACCGGACAGCTTAAGCCACGCTTTGGCATCCGCCTTTTTTCGCAAGCTAAAGCCCCCTTGTACACAGAATCTAATATCTTATTTTAACCGATTTTGGGAAACAGGTCAACCATTTTTAAAAAACTTTTTTCTGAAAGCATTTCTTGCGCATCCATTGGACTTATGATATACTATAAAAAAAGGAGGTACAATGGAATGAGAGCAGTGATTCTGGACGGCTATACCACAAATCCCGGAGATCTATCTTGGGAATGGCTCAAGGAGTTTGTGGACACTTACACGGTGTATGACGTCACGCCGCAGGACAAAATCGAGGAGCGTATCAAGGACTGCGAGATCGTGATCACCAACAAAACACGGCTGATGAAGCCACAGCTGGACGCCCTGACCAACACAAAATATATCGGGCTTTTGAGTACCGGCTTTGACGCAGTGGATGTGCAGTATGCACGAACACTCGGCATCCCGGTTTGCAATATCCCCGCCTATTCCACCGATGGTGTGGCGCAGCTGGTATTTGCGCATATCTTGGAGTTTACCAACTGCGTCAGTCTGCACAATGCCGCTGTCAAGGACGGAGAATGGCAGAAAAACGGCAACTTCTGTTTTTGGAAAAGCGAACTGCATGAACTGAGCGGCAAAACGCTGGGCATCATCGGATTCGGAAAAATCGGTCACGCCGTTGCGAGCATCGGCAAAGCCTTCGGGATGCGTGTTCTTGCCCACACAGCGCACCCGGAAAAATACCCGGACGCCGCTGTGGAATTTGTACCGCAGGACACCCTGCTGAAAGAGAGCGACTTTATCACCCTGCACTGCCCCTATACACCTGCAACAGACAAACTGGTGAATGCGGATTTTCTGTCCAAATGCAAGCGCACCGCTTTTCTCATCAACACCTCCCGAGGCGGTGTGGTGGATGAAAGCGCCCTGCGCAATGCGCTGGACAAGGGAATAATCGCAGGCGCCGGCGTCGATGTCCTTTCCGCCGAACCTGCCGCTGAAACCAATCCCATTGCTTTCCATGAAAAATGTACCGTCACACCACACATTGCTTGGGCGGCATTTGAAACGAGGGAAAGGCTGATGCGCATTTGCGCAGATAATCTGCGTGCTTTCCTGAACGGTCATCCCATTCATGTGGTGAACTGATTTTGATTTTGAAAAAACAGCGTCTGCGGATCGAGGGTTCGCAGACGCTGTTTTTGTCATACATTCAAAATAAAACTTTGCAGGAAACCGTTTTCGCTGAAAGTGACCGATGCATTGTCTCCCATCATCTCAAAAACGAGCTGTGCATTGTCCACCGGTGTGACCTTGTATTCGTTCAGCTTGCCGTCTGCAACCTGTACCTGCGGTGCATTCAGACCGATCTTTTCAAATTCCGTTTGAAACGCCGTATCCAAATCTGCGTACTTCGCCACGGACACATCCTCCTCGCCCGGGACGTCGGTCTGCCCTGCCGCATTGCGGTACAACAGCGTCACATTATCCGTACACATCAGCGTGACGACCCCTTCCCGCTGGCGCAGACGGTAGCTTTTCTTGACCTCCAACTTTTCTTTGCTGTAGGAAAAGACAATGATATAGGCGTTGTAGTCCCCGTCCGTCGTCTCCTGCTCCACGGTCAGGCAATAAAACCGTGCCTGACTGTGGGGGTATATCGTCAGTCTTGCTGCGATGCGGGAAAAATCGGAAAGCTTCATGGAAAAATCCACATCGTTCATGGAGTCCAACGTCAGCTTTACAGAATCCGCATACTGCACCTTGCCGTCCGCATACTCATACACATCCAAATAGACGCCGCCTTCCGCACTGCGGACAAGGGTCAATTCCTCCTTGGAGTCGCCGTCCACATCGTAAACATACATACCCAGAAGGGCATTTTCCAGTTCCTTTTCCGAATAGGCAGTTTCCTCGGACAGGAAAGCATAGTCCTCACGGATGTTCTGATGGACAAAATCCGAAAAAGTCATAACGGCGTCCTTTTCCGGCGCCTGTGTCGTTTCCGTCTCGGGTTCGGCAAAGGACGTACTTTCCCCTACTGTCCAAGGCCTATCCTGTGTGATCTCCTCTGTTTGATCCCTGCGCCCGAAAAAGACGGCGCAAAGCACACCGATCACCACAAGAAAAACTGCGATCACAAAAATCTTTTTCATGCCTCATGCTCTCTTTTCGTTTTTCGCTCCTAACGGAAATTTGTGGGATTTGTGCTTCGCACCGGGGAACCCCCGGCGAGGGTTCCCCACGCCAAAACAGTCCACCGGACTGTTTTGGCTCCCCCTCCTGCGCTTTTGGTATTGCCCAGAATTTCGCCGACTGCGGTCGGCGACCAAAGGCGCCGCCTTTGGAATCCGCAAGCCTTTAAAAAGGCTTGAGCGAAACTTTTAATCCCGCAAAAATCCGTGATGAACCTCTTTTTTGCGCCTGCCGTTGCGGTTCAAACGCTTTTGCTCCGCAGGCAGACATTATTTTACGGCGGCGATCAGCGCTTCAAACGCCTGCACCAGCGCAGAGCCGGAAGTATGGCTGAGAATATTGACCTCTTCGTTCTCCGTGAACATGGATCTGTATTCGTTGTCCGGCTGCGTGTAGCCCATCTGATCGTTGCAAAGTCCGAAGCAGATCATCTTTTCGCACCCGGCCGTCTGCTCCAAAGGCGCATAGTTCCAATCTTCGCCTGTCCATGTCTCCTGCGCCGTCTGCGCACCGCCGTACAGAATCTCCGGTGCCAGTTCGCCGGGCATAAGCAGAACGCCCAAAGCACCGCCCAACTCCATATAGCCAACCTCTGTGACAAGCTGATACCGATGCCACGGCAGACGAACGACCGTACTCGAAAGAATGCCCTGTCTGGCTGCCGCTATGTGGATCGGATTGTCCACGTCCGCAAAAAACTCCGTGGACGCAATGTTCAGGACAGGCTCCAGCTCCTCCTCTTTTTCAATGCTCTTGATCAGCTGACCGAGCCTGCGTCCGTATGCCTCGACGCCTTCCATCGCCGTCATGTCCGGCGTGTTCGTCTTGGACTTATCCGCAGTCAGCGCAAGCTGTGCCCCCTGCACATAGACAAGGTTGGCGCTGTCCTTGACCTCCTGCTCGATATAGTACGGGAAATCGGCAGTCAGTGTATTCTCCCGTGCAAGGGCAACACAGTGGATGCCCGCCGAGCAGATCCACGTCTCCTTTGCGGACGGATCGTCCGGCACAAAGCGCAAACGGTTGATGTTGTGGTCATACACATAGGGTGTACGTTTATCGTAGATATAATCCGATGCATCCGCCGTGCCGTAATAGAGCGTACCCGTCTGCATGGAATCCACCGCCTCCTGCATGGCGTCCACCGTTTGACGATAGAGATTTTCCATAAAATCCACATTCAAGCGGATGAGACGGGAATCATTCAGGTGCAGTGCGTGGACAAGCAAATTGTTCAGCAGCGCCGGAATAATCTTCAGTCCCAAGCCCAGCGTATCAATACAGGCGTGCTGATGCAGTACGGAAACATTGACGGAGATCACGCCGTGCTTTTGCGCATAATCCGCAAACTGCGCACGAATCTTCTGTACATCCCCACGGGTCAGGCCGAATGCGTCCAGCACCGCAAAAACAGCGGTACCGCTTTCCCCGTCACTGACGGCAAACGCACGCACACGCTGATCGTCTGCCACCGTACGGACAGGTCTGCCCGAAAACATCAGATCCAGTCCCAAAGAGCCGGCAAGAAGATACTCTCCGTTTGTCACATCCAGTCCGTCCAGCAGGGAGCCTTCGCCGTAACCGACGGACCATCTTGCAGTATCCGACTGCTGCGCGAAGCGCTCTTCGCCGGGATAGAAATTCTCGGAAACATAATTCTCTTTTTTGACCCATTTGCTGTCCTCGCCCGGGCAAAGGACATCCACACCCCGAAGCAGAGCGAACAACATCTTTTCCAGTCCTGTATATACTTTGCTGAGAATCAAAGACGACACGCTTTCCGTGGGATCCAGCTTTGATGCTGCCGAAGCCGGAACGGTGCAAACGGAAAAAGTCAACACAAAAACAAGAAGCAGTGCGCAAATTTTACGGGATGTATGCATAACTAAACCTCCTTAAGATTTACGGTTGCTGTGTGACCGGGCAGAATTCACTTTCGTGTTCAAAGGAAATAAAATTGTTTGCCTTGGAATAGCCCCAACGCATTTCAAAAACCTTGCAGCCGTCCACGGGAATATACAGCTGTTCTCGGTTTCCACGGTAAACGGGCGCCGGAAGCTTCACTGCACCGGTTTCCGTTTCGGCAACGTCACTGCCCTGGGTAAATACAGCACGGTGACCGTACAGCTCCAGCGTGACCTTGTCCTTCTCTTTCAGCACTTCGCCGCCTGCAAAGGCAATCAACGTCGCCAGCGGCGCAAACCAAACGCCGTCCTTTTCCTCGCAGGGCGTGGTCGCTGCCATGATGCCCAAATCCATACCACGGTACTTCATGCGTGTTTGATTATAGATCGGGGGCAAGGCATAGGGACGAATCTCATCCTTATCCTTGTCGATAGTACACTGATCCGCAATCCGACCGTCGTCCATCAGTGCCGTCAAGGTCATGGTGTTGCCGTCCACTTCGACAATGCAAACCATGCCTGAGAATTCCTCCTGCGAAAAATATGCGCTGTGCCACACCTTTTGCAGCGAACGGGTTCCGGGCGGATTCTGGTGGGCGTTGCCGAGCATATAGTGGATGGTTCCCTTGGAGGGCTGGGCAAACAGTTCTTCGTTCTTCAGCGGGAAGCTTCTTGCAAAATTGTGCTCATGCCCGGAAAAAACCAGATCGAACAGCTCGAAGCCCTCCCGCATGACGGGGTAGGCGTCGTAATTTTGCAAATTGCTGCCGGAGTAGCAGATGGGGAAATGGTAGGCACCGATCTTCCACGTCTTATCCGTGGCAGAAAGGTCGTCGATCATCCACGCATTGACTTCCTCCGGACCGTTGACACCGATCACGCCAAAATGCACGTTGCCGTAGTCAAAGGTGTAGTTCTCCGTTTTCCAGTTTTCGGGACCATTGTCGGGATAGGAGCCCTTGAACTGCTTTCCGAAAAACTCCGCAGGCTCCGAATAGTACCGACCGGTACCTTTTTCATAGTCCTCAAATCCACGGTTGTCGTGATTGCCCAAGGTCATCATAAAGGGCACCGACTCCACGATTCCCGTAAGTCCGCTGAAAGCGCCGTTCCACTGCACCTCATGCTGACCGCAGTCCGTATTGTCGCCGCCGGTCAGAATAAAGCGTGTGTCCGGGTTCTCCTTCAGTATACGCTTGATAAATGCGTTGAACCAGGAATAGTCGGGACAATGGTGGGGATGACCCTTCTGCTGGTCGGAAACACAGATGAATTTAAACTTTGTCAGATTCTCGGGTGCCGTGGAAAAACTGTACTCCGCACTGCGGAACGTATCGTTGCCGCAGGTATAAAAGTATTTGGTACCCGGTTTCAGGTTTTCCAAATGCGCCCAGAACATACTGCTGCAGTCTATGTCGCTTTCAAAGATCTCCGTGACCGCATCCGTGCGCAGCACCTCGTCGGAGTCCTCCGCTCTGTACAGTACATAGCCGACCGTATTCTCACACCGTGTGCGCCATGTCACCGCCATGGACGTCTCGGCATTTCCGTTGATGCTGAGCATGATGTGATCGGGCTGATCCGCAGAGCCTCGGACAGGTTTTTTGAAATTGTTCATTTGACATGATCCTCCATTTCTACAAATGTCATTATAGCAGATACACCCATTCTTTGCAAGCAAAAGAAAATAAAATTCTGTTTTGGGTTGCAAAAGTGCAGCAAAATATGGTATAGTTAAAATGGTATTCATTGAATCTAAAGAAAGGATGATGTACCATGAAAAAAACGACCCAAAAATGGATTGCCGTGCTCCTTGCGTGCACCATGCTGTTCACCGCAATGATCGTCCCGGCATCTGCAAAAACCGCCGTGCAGGATGTGGAATCCCCCGAAGCCTCAACCACGGACAAGCTGCTTTGGAACGGTATCAATGCAGTGGTCACCGGTCTGCTGCGCACCATGTGCTTCCTGTTTCCCAATCCCCGCTGGGAAAGCTATTCCGAGTATTCTCCTGAGAAAGTCGGCATTCTTCCCGGTCGAGATACTTTCCGCACAGAGCCGGACGACGACGCAGAATGGCGTCTCGGATACGGTCGTGAGAGCCTGATCCCCGAGGACTTTGAAGCCGGCAAGTATTACATGGGACGCAAGCTGAACATCGTCTCTTTCCAGGGGGACGCCAAAGCCACGGAAGTTTTGGACGACCAGTTCTGCCGTGCAGTCGCCATTGACGACGGCACTTCCGACGGCGCTGTCGCCATTGCTGTCATCGACGGCATCGGCGTGACATCCACCGAGATTCGTGAGATCCGCAGACAGGTTAAGGCAAAACTGGGCGAGGACGCTTTTGCCAGCATCAACGTTTCCGCCACACACTGCCACAGTGTGATCGACACCCAGGGGGTCAGCTCCTCTTTCCTGCTGCATCTTTTTGCTGCGCCGATCTGCAACATTCTCAATGTTGAGCTTCCCGGCACAAAGGATGAGCGAAATTTCAAGAACATTCTTGTTTCCCAGTCCGTAAAAGCGATCTGCAATGCGTACGAGACCATGACTGCCGGCGATATGTATTACTCCACGCTGGACGGCAGCGAATACATTTATGACAAGAAAGACCCCATCGTGCCCGAGTGCAGCAACATTGCCTGCCTGCGCTTCCAGCCGAAGGACGAGAGCATCAACGGCACCTACATGATCAATATGACCGCCCATCCCACCTCTTTCTCCTACAAAAACACCACGGTTTCCAGCGACTATCCCTACTATATGGATATGGAATTCAACGCCAACGGCTATAACTTCATCCTGCTCACCGGTGCGATCGGTCAGATCGGTCGAGACACCGGCTCCATTGAGGTTCCCGAGGACAACACCGACCCCTACTACACGGTCAAGGCCTACGGCAAAACGCTGGCGGACTTCATCCTCGCCAATGCCGGCAAGGATACGGAAACGCTTTCTCCCGTGATCAACGCTGTGCACAAGGACTTCAATATCACCTGCACCAACTATCTGCTGGTGCTCGCCGTGAAGTGCAGACTGGTCAACAATCAGGCCTTCCGTGTCGGTCTTTCTCCCAACAGCTGTGTTCTGCCCACAGAGGTCGGCTACATTGAGCTGGGCAACCGTGTCGGTTTCGGTCTGTATCCCGCAGAGCTGTACCCTGAAGTTTACTGGGGCCATGCCTTCGACGGCGATATCGCATGGGACGGTACTGATTGGCAGTACAACGGTGAAAACAGTATGTCCCACATGAACCGTGACGGTGTGGATATGTATCCGATCTGCTTTGCCAATGACTATGTCGGCTACGTTGTCCCGGACAACGATTTTGCGTTCATGGCGCATGAGCCCGATGAACTGCTTTCCACCGGCAAATATGCCGCATCCACCATCATTCAGGCGTTCCAGTCCCTGATGGAACAGATTGAAAAAGCATAATCTATCCAAAGGATTTCCTATGTCTATTCATGTGAAAACAATTTTCCGGGCGGCTGTCTCGCTGGTTCTGGTCTGCGCAATTCTGCTTGCGGCAGGCTGTGCCGGCGGAAAAGGCACCGTCCCGGCCGCCGCAGTGCGCACCATCAGCGGAGAGATCACGCAGCGCAAAAGCAAGGTCGCCGACCGTTCTTTACACCTGATCGACGCCGATACCCTCGGCGCACCCATGGCGTCCTCGGGACTTTTGCAGTTGTATCTGGATGACAACAGCTTCGGCATTGCACTGTATGAAAAAACAAAAGAAAAATATTGGTACTCCCTGCCCGCAACGCCCGGCGCAAATTACGACTACTCGGCCGCCACGGTGGAGCTGGACGTGCTGTATGGCAACACCTTATATAAGCTGAACTCGCAGGACGACAGTATGCTGTACCGCAACGTTGCCTGTGACACGCTGGGCGACAGCTCCCTATTCGGCTTTTTTGTGACGTATGTCATGACGCCCGACGCCGCAACAGCGCAAAAGGTGAGCAGTGAGGAGATTTTTAACGGCACGATCTCCTCCGCCAACTTTTCCAAAACAGATATAGCCTTTCAGGTGCGCGTCACCTATGAACTGCTGGACGGAAACCTGTATGTCTCGGCAGACTGGAAAAATCTGTCGGAAAACCCGGATGCCGTTGTCTGTGATCTGACGCTCCTGCCCTTCTTCGGCGCCAGTGCACAGGGGGAAAAGGGAGACTATATGCTTGTTCCCGACGGCTGCGGTGCCGCTATCCATACCGATGTGGAAGATGACGCCTTTGAGCCCCTCGCTTTGCGTGTCTACGGCGAGAACCCCTCCGTGGAAGCAAATACAGACACACTGCCCGCCCTCTTTCCGGCGTTCGGCGCCAAGCAGGGCAACAACGCCTTTGCGGTAATCATCGAAGAGGGCGATGCGATTGCGACCATTCACGCCGACAGAACCGGCGGGGAACACGGATTGAATACGGTCGGTGCTTCCTTCTGTATTACAGAAAAAAAGGAAACCGAAAAATCCGGCAAGCCGGTGACTTACGTCAGCAAAAACGCCTACGACGGAGAGATCAAACTCTGTGTCCGTCTTCTCGGCGGTGCCAACGCAGGACTGGACGGTTTGGCGGCTGCCTGCCGTGAGCAGTTTATGCGCACAGGATATCTATCCACAGACACCGTTTCCAATGAGGAATACCTCCCCTTTCAATTAAACATTGTCGGTACCCGTACAGAAAAAGCGAAGTTCATCCCTGTGTTCAGTACGGTGAAATCACTGACCTCCTTTGAGCAAGCGAAGGATCTGCTGGAGCGCATGAAAGCCAAGGGCATCAACAATGTGGACGTCCGTTTTAAAAATGCGCTGCAGGGCGGATCTGATCCAACAGACGCCGGACGGCTGCGCATCCTGCGCAAGTTGGGCGGCAAAAAAGGTTTTTCTGCGCTTGCCGATTACACAACGGCACAGGGACACAGTTTGTTCCTCGACGCGCCGCTGTTCTCCTTCAGCAGCCGCAGCAAATCAAGCAGCTCCAAAGCGCTTTCCATCGAAAGCGATAATGCCCTGCACACCGTGCACGACTCGCTGAACGGTGACTTTTCCCAAAAACTTCTGCGCACCGGCGCCATAGAATCATCGATCATCGGTATTCTGACGGATGCCAAAAAGCTTCGTTTTGACGGTTTATGTATCTCGGACGCCTCCAAGGTGCTGTACAGCGACTATGCGGACGGTTTTTCCGGCAGGAGCCGCACCATGCAGATTCTGCAAGAGAACCTGCCCTCGCTGTCCACAAACCGACTGTTGATGGTGGATACCGGGAACTTCTATGCCATTAAGCACGCAAACATCATATCCTGCCTGCCCCAAACCCCTGCCCGCACAGAGCGTCAAGGGCTTTACACCGCCGTTCCCTTTGTGCAGATGATCCTGCACGGCACACTGGACTATACGGGAACGCCGGTCAATCTGGCTGAGGACACCGTTTTGGCACAGCTTCGCAGTGTTGAGTTTGGCTGTACCCCCTGCTACGAATGGTGCTACAGTCAAGACGGCGGAGATATTTACTGCTTTGAAAACCAGCTCAATGATGCGGTGGACTTTTATCTGAAAGCCAATGCGGCTTTGTCTGATCTTCGAGATGCCCGCATTACCGACAACGGTTCCACATCTACTGCGGGTGTTCATTTTACCCAGTTCGACAACGGCGCCATCCTGTATGTCAACTATAACGATACAGAAGCCGCCGTTGGCAACATCCACATTCCCGCAAACTCCTTCCAGCGTATCGGTTAAGATATCACGCAAAATAATAAAACAGATGGATCAAAAGCTTCGACTTCGGATCCATCTGTTTTTTCTCTTCTGTTTTATTCGATCACGATACCTTTTGCCGCACGCTGTTGTGCCAGTTCTCGTGTAATTCTCTCTTTCTTCTCGCCGACAATGTCGTAGAAGAAGATGGGAATGGAACACAGCAGCAAGCTGATGCCGGGAATCAACGTGACCAGGGAGAACATAGCGAAATTCTGTCCGGCTGTCAGATCAAACGCAAAGATGGGATTGCCGCCCGTATCGCCGTACATTTTTTCAATGTCAATGTGCATCGCCATGTACATCAGGATAATCACAACGGTCGTCATGGCGTTGCCCAGCTTGTTGACAAAGGACTGGCAGGCAGAGCCGAGACCGTTGTCCCGGTAGCCTGTCTCCCATTCCATGTAGTCCAGACTGTCGCACACCATGGCGTAGGAAACCACGTTGATCACACCCAGCGGAATACTGGCGATAATCAAAAACGGAATACAGATGTAAAGGTTCTGCGTTGTCCAGCCGACAATACAGGACAAGACATCCGCCACAAAGCCGCCGATGCAGGTATAGATCACCAGCTGTTTGTAGTTGAACCACTTGTACAAAAACGGCAAAACGACCATGGCGCCGAACATACCCACCGCCACACTGGCCTGAATGATCATGGTTACCTTGGAGATGCTCGCCTGTGCGGCAAATTGGAGCTGTTCCGTTGTCATACCCGTAGTGTCGGGACCCATATAGAATCCGTAACGTCCGACGTGTACCGCTGCCGCCTGAAGCATATAGCGACCAAAGCTGAGCACGCCCATCAGCACCACCAGCATCAAGGGTTTGCAGTGGAAAATGCGGGAAATGACCGACCGCTCTCCCGCAACCTTTTTAGGGGCGTTGGGCAGCTGGATGCGCTCCTTGACCTTAAAGGAGGACAGCGCAAACAGGGACATTCCGATAACCGACGCCACAATGGCGGAATAGAGGTATTTATTCTGCTCCAGCGTTGTTGCATCCATTCCGCCTGCCTTTGCCAGAACCATACCGATGCCCAGCGGCAGGATCGTCGCAATGCCCGTACCGATGCCGCCCCATGTGTGTCCGAACGAAACCAGCTTGCCACGCTCCTCCGGGTTTGGCGTCATCACGTTGGCACAGCCCCAAAAAGGCACGTCCGCCATGGTGTTGATCATGCCCCAAAAGACATAGACCACCGCCGCATAAATGTACATAATCGTCCCCGTTAAGCCGGGATTCCAAAACAGCAATACTGTGAAGATCGCCAAGGGAACGGAAACGATCGCCGCATACGGACGCATACGCCCCCACTTCATGGTGTGACGGTCCACGATTCGCCCCATAAAGGGATCGTTGATCGCATCCCACACACGGGCGAGCAGCATCAGCAAGAGAACAAAAATGGGAGACAGGCGCATAACACTCATGTAATAGTCCGTTATATAGCCGGACATACAGCTGTACACCAGACTTTGACCGAGCGCAGCAATCATGTAAACATTATATTCCGACCGTGGAATATAGTTTTTCATGGGAGTCTTCAGTGATTTTTCTTCTGTTTTAGCCATCTGTCACACTCCTATATCAGTATTAAATCCATTATAGAGTCTCTGACAGAAAAAGTCAATAAAAAAGCAGAGGCCTCCTTGACCTCTGCCGGAAAAAACTTTTAGGATGCTTTCAAACGCAGGCGCAGCTTGTCGCTGATCATGGCGATAAACTCTGAGTTCGTCGGTTTGCCACGGGAGGTTTGAATCGTGTAGCCGAAGTATGCGGACAAAACGTCCACGTCTCCCCTGTCCCACGCCACTTCGATGGCGTGACGGATGGCACGTTCCACACGGGAGGGCGTTGTTTTGAATTTGCGGGCAACACTCGGGTACAGCACTTTGGTCACAGAGCTCATCATATCGCTGTTATTTACCGTCAAAATGATGGATTCTCGCAGATACTGGTATCCCTTGATATGGGCAGGAACTCCCAGCTGGTGCATGATGTCAGACACCAGAATCAGAATGTTGTCCTCCGAAACCACAGTCGGATCGTGGGGCGTACTGCCCTTGTACCACCCGGTGAGCTGCGTGATGCGCTCGGTCAGCATGGGGATGTTGACCGGCTTGAGCATATAGTAGTCCGCACCGCTCTGAATGGTCTCCTTTTCCAAATTGGGATTGTTCACCGCAGACAAAACCAGCGTGATGGGCTTGCGCATCCCCTTTTTGCGGATGCCCGCCAAAACACCCAGCGCATCCATGCGGGAAAGGCAGCAGTCCATCACCAGAATGTCCGGCTCCGCCTTTTCCACCATGTTCAGGATCTCCGTACCGTCCTTGGGAACCACCGTCACCTCGTACCCCGCACTGCGCAGCGCAGAGGTGCAGCCGCCGGTAAACTCCGTGCCGTCATCGGAAAGCAAAACTTTAAACTTTTTATTCATCTTTGTATTCCTCCTGTCTTTTAATGACGGCATTATTCTACCATAGTTGGTAAAAATTGTCAATACTTTTTGGGAATTTTTTTACATTTTTTCCCTTTTTATAAAGCAACAATTCAGGATGCCTCTTTTAAAGCGGTTATTTTTTGCATTTCTTCCACCATCGTCTGCGCATAAACGCCAAATCCCTGCTGCGGATCGTTGATGAAAACATGGGTCACCGCACCGACGATCATGCCGTTTTGGATGATGGGACTGCCGCTCATTCCCTGTACAATGCCGCCGGTCTTTTCGATCAGCTCCGGATCGGTCACTTTGACGATGAGGTTCTTTTGATGCGCATCCGGGTTGGAAAACAGCTTGGTAATCTGTACCGTATACGCCTTGGGGCCTGTGTCATCCACTTGGGTCAAGATCTGCGCTTCTCCCTGCTGCACCTCATAGTACAGGGCAACGGGCATTTTCTCATAAACAGACTGCATCTGCGGGGAACGTCCGTAAACGCCGCTTTCCGTGTTGCGGATCAGCGTACCGACAACAGTGCTGCCGAACACACCGCAAAGCTCTCCCGGTGCGCCTGTCCTGCCCTTATAGCTTCCCTTGATAATTGCGCTGACAGCCTCCCCGTTTGAAAGCGGTACGATCTGTCCCGTATCCACATCACACACAGCGTGTCCCAGTCCGGAGAATAATCCGTACTGCGGTACATAAAATGTCAATGTTCCGATTCCTGCCGAGCTGTCCCGCACCCAAATCCCGGCGTGATACTTTCCGTCCGAAAGAGACTGCACAGGCGTCAGAACCGTATCAAAGGTCAGACTTTCCCGCCGAACACGCAAGCGCATCGCTTCTCCGCCGCTTTGGATGAAAAGCTGCGCCAGATCCGTGTTGCTGTGTACTGCTTTTCCGTTGACGGCGAGGATCCTATCCCCTGTGCGTATACCTGCCTTTTGCGCAGGACAAAGACTGCCATTCTCCTGCGGCACCACATCCACACGAACGACAACTACGCCGTCGGTGTACATTTTAATTCCAAACGCACTTCCCAAGGGAACTGCGTATATGCGGGACGCTGATTGGATACGGCTTTTCTTCACCGCAACCGTATGCAAAAAACGTACCTGCTGTTCCGTGTCCTGCACGGCATCCGAGCCGAAAAGCGCCGGAAACTGCGGCCGGTCGCCCGCCAGTACCGGCACCGTATCCGGGATCATCCACCGCCCGTACAGCACTGCCGCAAAAGAAAAAATACAAAAAATACCCAGCACAGCAGTCGTTCTTTGCAAAAGCCGTTTCATATCCCACCTCCAAAAAAAATTGTGCGCACAATTTCATTTTTGCCTGTCCAAGTCGGAATATTTGCGGTAAATCTTTTTTAAAACGGGCGCTGTCCGAATCGACAGCGCCCGTTGCAGCAAAGATTGTTTTTTGAAAAATTAAATTCATTACGAATTTTGGTGGAATTATTTTTTCGCTCAAGCCTTTTTACCGGGGGTTCTCCGGTGCGAAGCACAAATCCCACATTTTTCCGTGAGTCGAGAAAAAATAAAAATGTAAAATGCAGTGCAAGGCACACCTTGCTGTCTTTCACATAGAATAGAAAGAGAATATCTTTTGGGAGGAATGTTATGGCCACCGTATTTCTTTCCCCGTCATTGCAGGATTTTAATCCGTACATTACAGGGAACGGCAGTGAAAAAGACTTTATGGGAAAGCTTGCCGATGCCATGATCCCGTATCTGCTGAGCAACGGCATTCCGTTCCGTCAAAGCGACACAAACGGCACACTGTCTGACGCCATTCGGGACAGCAACGCCTACAAGCCCTCCTTGCACGTTGCACTGCATTCCAATGCCGCACCGGAAAACCTGAGCGGAAAATTGCAGGGTCCCGAAATCTACTACTACAGCGGAAGCGAAGAGGGATTGCAGGCTGCGCAGGCCATCGGTGCAAGACTGGCTTCGATCTATCCCTATTCGGACACGGCGGAGCTTATCCCTGCGACCACAGAGCTTGCGGAACTATCCCGCACGGATGCGCCGGCTGTGTTCATCGAGGTTGCCTACCACGACAATATGCAGGACGCCGTCTGGATCGAAGAAAACATAGATGCGATTGCCCGAGCTATTGTGCAAGGCTTCACC
>JAQXLO010000274.1 GCA_029012165.1 Oscillospiraceae bacterium
GGCTCCATGCGGTGCTCGATGCCGCCGAAATTGTGGATGCCGCCCTCGATGGCGCTGTCGCAAACGCCGAGGGCACGGGCAGCGGCGGCGGCGAAAAAGATGTTTTGTGCATTGTGCTTGCCGGGGAGACGGGGATTGTGATTTGCAAGGGAGGCGAGGAAAGCATCCGGCGCATCGTAGCCGATGGGAATGCTGCGGGCAGCAATGGTTTTCGTTTGCAGAAACCGATTCAAGCCGTCCACGTCCCCGTGGATAAAGAAATCCTCTGCCCCTTGGTGGGCGGCAATGTTCCACTTGGCGTTGGCGTAGCCGTCGAAGCCGTCGTAGTGGTCGAGGTGCTCGGGGAACAGGTTGGTAAAAACGGCGATGTGGGGAGAGCGGCGCATAAATTCCAGCTGGTGGCAGGACAGCTCCATGACGATGACCTTGCCGGCGCAGTCGTCGAACACGTCCAGCACGGGAACGCCGATGTTGCCGACTAAGTGATGGGGCACCTCGGCGGCTTGGAGGATCTCGTGGATCAGGGTAGAGGTGGTGGTTTTGCCCTTGGTGCCGGTGATGCCGACACTTACGCAGGGCGCAAAGCGCAGAAACAGGTCGGTCTGGCAGGTGATCTCGGTGCCCTCGGGAATAGAAACGCCGACAAAGGGAATGCCGGGGGACTTAAGCACCAAGTCAAATTCGCCCATGTGCGCCATGTAATCCTCGCCGAAGAATCCGGGAAAGCCGTCAATGTGAGGATCGTTTTTGTCGGCAAGGGCGATATGGGCGTCGGGCGCATTGGTTTGCAGGAATTGCAGGGAGGAGCGACCCTCACGACCCATGCCGAGGATGAGGATTTTTTTGTGGTCGAGATAATCAATCCGTGCAGACAAAGTCGTACATCTCCTTCATGAACCCCTGAAATTCAGGCGGGATATTGTGGCTGTCGTTGAAGTCGTTCAGCGGGTCATCGGCGGTGAATTTTCCGTCGCACAGCGTGAGCAGACAGGGCAGAGGCTTGCCGGCGGATCTGTACTGTGCGATGGTGCGGCACAGGGCGGCACGTACCTCCCGCACCGTACCGATGCACTCAAAGGGCTTGACAGGAGAGAGCCCGCAAAGCCCTTGAAAATCAACGGAAAGAGAGGGCTTATCCAGAAGATTTTCGCCGAAGATCTCGATCAGTTTTTCCTCGGAAAGGAACGGCGAAAGGATGCAGTATACGAACAGACACTTTGCACAGTTACAGCACCAGATGTTCTTTTTGCTGCCGGCGTTGCAGCTTTTGAAAATGCCGTGGAACTGCGGCAGGGCGGCGAACTGTTTGGCGATCTGCAATTCGTTGAACGGGCGCAGAAGACTGAAATAGCGTACCGGCATATGCAGTGTGTACTGAATGTAATTGGAGAAGTCCTGTTCAAAGGCGTAGGACTTGGAATACTGGTGGTTGATGTCGGTGCCGCAGATGTTGGACTCATTGGCGCTGGACTCGTTGGAGAGGACGATCTCCCCGGCACCGATGAGGTAGGCGCAGTAGAGGGAGAGAAAGGCGACGATGGCGGAGAAGGGCGTGTGCCCGTTGAGAAAGCCCTCTTTGTTCAGCCGCAGCAGCTCCGGGTCGATGGTGCGGTAGGTGCGGATCATGCGGCTGTCGGGCAGACCGGCGGCACGCAGGGTGTCGGTGCGGGCGGGCTGGTCGTTGACGGTGAAGCCGAAAATGCGCTCCCGCTCGCTTTGCAGCAGGGAGAGGGTGACGGCGGAATCCTTGCCGCCGCCTATGGGGACGATGTGCAGACCGCTTTTGTGAAAGTCACATTCCGGGAGCGTGACGTTCTCGGGACAGCGGAACTCCACAAAGGATTCCGCATCTGTTTGGATGCCGTTGCGGTAGAAAAACTCCCCCAGACCGTGGTACCAGAGCTTTTTCCACCACCGTTTCTGTTCAGCGGTGAGGGCGCCGCAGCGTACCTCAAACACGGGGGAGCAGACCGCCTTGTAGTAGCTGACAGCCTCCACCAGCCCGAGGGAAAAGACGATGGCACGGGCGGCGGGGGAATCGAATATATTTATGATGTCGAGATTTTCGGTGACGATGCGTGTCTGCGGGCGGAAGCGGCAAAGCCCGTCGAAGGAGAAGTCGAAGGACAGCAGAATCCCGTCACAGGTGCGGGAAATGTCGTAGCCGTTGTAGGCAAAGACAGGATATTGACGGCGCAGGGAATGGAAATCGTGCATAGAAAATTCCTCCAGTCTGCCAGTATTATAGCAGAGAAACGGTGCAGATACAAGGGGAAAAGCGTCGGAACGGGCGGCAATTTAATTGGTTCATCACGGAAAGTTTGGAGATAAAAAGTTTCGCTCAAGTCTTTTGAAAGGCCTGAGCTTGCGGATTCCCCGACTTTCCGTGATGAACCAAAATTTTGACCGCCTTTCGGTACCGGGGTACACAAAGGCGGCCGTTAACTATTGTGTGCCGTTTTTTCAGCTCTTTTTCTTTTTGCGCACGGCGAGGATCACCAGCACGACCGCCGCAACGGGCAGTGCGCACAGCACGGCAGTGATGATGTATTGCATGGGAATCAGCTCATAAATGCCGTAGCCCAAAACGGTCAGCACGATGACCCGGGGCAGGATGCCCAAAAGGGACATCAAAAAATAGGACGGAAACGCAAACCCGGATGCGCCGAAAAAGAGACTGCCGAAGTCGATGGGAAAGGACGAAAACCGCAACAGGAAAACGAAGGCGAAGCGTCCCTTGTGGCGCAGCTTTTCCAGCTGTGCGTAGCCCTTTTTGTCCCGCAGCATTTTGTCCACCTTTTCCCCACCGAGGAAGCGTCCAAGAAAGTAGGAAACCGTCACTTCCACGGCGATGCCCAAGCTGTTCAGCAGTACGGCGAGCGGCGTGGAGAACGCCATCCCCACGGAGACATACACCAGCGAAGCGGGTATAACAAAAACCAGCCCCTTGACGGCATACACCCCCAGCACCACCGCCGAAGCCGTCCAGACCGAGGACGCCGAAGCAATCAGCGCACGCACATCCAGATGGGCAAGGGTGTCGTAATTCAGGAGAATGACGGCAAACAGCACCACCGGCACCGCGATTTTTGCGGCGATGAGCAGGGTCTGTTTGATTTTGCATTTTTCCATGACACGCATCCTCCGTCCGGGTAAGATATACGCATTATAGGGGAAACGGAAAAGTTTGTCAACACAAACCCTTGCAAAACGGGCGCATGGACTTTCAGTTTTGGAAACGGATCTGTTCCCCTTGCAGCAGGGGATAGCGCACCAGCGTTTCGCCGTCCAGATTTTCCCGGTGCATATCCACCGCCGTGATTTGGTGGTTGTCGTAGGTGGTGTAGTAATAGATGCCCTTGTCCGCATTGCAGCAGGAAGTGTAGATCGTGATCTCATATTTCCCCTGCGCCACTTCACAGCAGCCACGCTGTTGATCGACGGAGCCGAGGATGTGGAAAAACTGGCTGACGCTCTGCGTTTCCGTGTCGTCGGACAGGGAATGCATCTTCGTATACGCCACCCGCACAAAGCGGGACTGGGAGGACAGATCCCCCGGCAATCCCAAGGCGCCCATGCCCCGGCTGTAGGCATTCAGCGGAATGCTCCAGCAGTTTTCCGGCTGCTTCGGGGAAAGATTCCGGTAATTGTTCAGTGCGAACATCTGCTGTTCAAAGGGTGGATTGTTGGTCAGCACCCCAACGGGATTGTCGTACACTTTCAGTCCGTCCCGCACACACTCCACCGTGATGGCTTCGTCCCTGTCCGCTATGATCCAGTGCAGCTGGGCAACGGGCAGCTGTTCGCTGTATGGCTCGTCCAGAATGTTCATGCGGGACAGCAATGCCCGTGCTTCCCGGACGGTTGCGCATTGTCCGAGAATCCACGCAATAAACTCAAACTGCGCCACGTTGTCGCAGTTTTCCGCACGCTTACGGTAGCAGGCGTTGCCCACAAAATTCAGTCCCGCAACGCCCAGACCTTTTTCGTTGATCCCGTCATAGAACAGCGGGTCGTTCCCGGCGACATACGCCATGCCGATGATGGCATAGTGGCTGTCCATGCTCCCCGCCGAGCGGAACCGCAGCGGGAAATTGCGGGGCATGATCACGACCTCATCGCCGTAGGAGAACTCATAGTCCAGCGTTCTGCCGAAGTAAAAATCCTTTGTCTTGTATGTGGCTGCCGTACACATCGCAGTCCCTCCGTTTCTGATTTTTCTCCCGTATAGTATAGTACAAACAGCGGCGTTTTACAACATTTTTGGGAGGTTTGCGGCTGTTCCTTTTGTTTCTTGGATTTTGTCATTAACGGACAATCTTTCAATGATATATCCTTTGTATGCTTCCAACGCTTTTCGCTATTATGTATTACCTCCAAATCCCTAAAGGCGTCTGTAGCGAAAAGTGAAGAGGCAAAAAGCAAGCCCCAAAGGTTTGCACCTTTAGGGCTTTGGTGGAAGAGGGTGGATTCGAACCACCGAAGTCAGTGACGGCAGATTTACAGTCTGCTCCCTTTGGCCGCTCGGGAACTCTTCCGTATATAGTATTTTGGTATCGAGGGATGGAGCTGGTGGACGGACTCGAACCCCCGACCTGCTGATTACAAATCAGCTGCTCTACCAACTGAGCTACACCAGCAATGTACAATCCGTTCGGAATGCTTGAATACTATATCACACTTTTTCTGATTCGTCAAGCTTTTTTTCAAACTTTTTTTAGGGCAACACCGCACAATTGGGGTGTGCGGATTGCGAAGTAAGATTTTTCGTCAGGTTGTACAGAAATTTCGCCGACTTGCTGACGCAAGTTAAGGGATTTTTGTGCAATCTGACGGAATAAGATTCAAGCAAGGCGTGCGCCGCAATTTGTGCGGTGCTGCCTTAGCTTTTTTCCTCTTCCGCCGGCTCCTGCGCCACGGATTCGGCCTCGGCGGTTTCCGCAGTCTTCCAAACGTGCAGAAGTCCGCGGTCATTCATCAGCTTGACCATGGTGATCATCAGCGGCATGACAAACATACCCAGCACGCCGAACAGCTGCAGACCGATGTACATACACATGATGGTGACGATGGGCGGCAGACCGAGGTTGGCGGCGACCAGCTTCGGCTCGATGATCTGGCGGATAACGGAGATCACTGCATACAAAATCAGCAGTCCGATACCCATGCCGATGTTGCCGGTGATGAAAGAGATGATCGCCCACGGCACCAGAA
>JAQXLO010000275.1 GCA_029012165.1 Oscillospiraceae bacterium
ATGGTTTTGGTTTTCATACGTCCGCCGGCACGTCCCACACCGATACGAGCAGGGGTCTTGCTCTTCATGCGCAGCAGAGAATCCATATCCGCAGGATTCTCCAAGGTAGGTGTTGCCTTGCTTTCTTTAGAGGTGATATCGGTGGTGATGTTGATATCGGCGGTACCGCCTGCGGAAGATGCGCCGGAAAAGGTCACAGAAGCCGGCATAGACGCCTTGACGGCACTTTCCACCGCCGCAGCGGACACATTGCCGCCCATCTCCGAAAGCACCTCTGCAATGATACGGCTGAGCAAATCGTTGTTTTCCATTATCCCAGCCCCCTCATCTGCGTAAAGATCGTCGGGTCTCCGGCAATGGACGTCAGCTTGCCATTCTCCATGATCCCCATTTTTTCCAGCCAGACCTCAAACTCCCGAATCGGCCGCTTGCCGAGAATTTCACGCACGGCACCCACATCGTGGTAGGCGTTGGTCTGGTAGTTAAGCATAATGTCATCGCTGGTCGGCACACCGAGAATATAGTTGACACCGGCTGCGCCGAGCATCAGCGCCAGGTTTTCGATGTCGTTTTGATCGGCGAGCATATGATTGGTATAGCAGCAGTCACAGCCCATCGGCACGCCGGAAAGCTTGCCCATGAAGTGATCCTCCAGTCCGGCACGGATGACCTGCTTGCTGTCGTAGAGGTATTCCGGACCGATGAAGCCGACCACGGTATTGACCATAAAGGGGCCGAAGTTGCGGGCGTATGCGTAGCAGCGGGCTTCCATAGTGACCTGATCTGCGCCGTAGTGCGCATCGCTGGACAGCTCACTGCCCTGCCCGGTTTCAAAGTACATCACGTTATTGCCCGCCGATGTACCGTGCTTTTTCAGAAGTTCTTTCGCCTCCAAAACCGTATCGGTGCTGAAGCCGAAGGCACGGTTACCCTTTTCACTGCCGGCGATGGACTGGAAAATCATATCGCACGGTGCACCACGCTTTACGGCTTCGATCTGGGTGGTAATATGTCCGAGCACACAGATCTGTGTGGGAATTTCAAATTTATTTTTGATCTCGTCCATCCGCTTGAGCACTTCTGCCAAAGAGGAAACGGTATCGTTCACCGGGTTAAGCCCCAGCAAAGCATCGCCGCATCCGTAGCTCAAGCCCTCAAACAGAGAAGCGGTGATGCCGTCCACATTGTCCGTCGTGTGGTTCGGCTGTAAGCGGGTGGAAAGCGTACCACGCAGTCCGATGGTCGTGTTGCACCGGGCAGGCACGGATACCTTGGCAGCGCCGTAGACCAAATCGAGATTGGACATCAGCTTCGCAACACCGGCAACCATTTCCGCCGTAAGCCCCTTGGAGATGCGGCGAATGTCCGCTTCCGTCGTGTTGCCGCACAGGATCCACTCACGCAAGTCCGCCACCGTCCAGCTCTTGATGGAGTCGTAGATGGTTTCGTTCAGCCCGTCCTGATTCAGACGGGTCACATCGTCCTCTTCGTAGGGAACAACGGGGTTTTCCCGAAGCTCCTTAAGCGTCATTTCGGACAACACTTCTTTGGCCGCAATTCTTTCAATGTCGGAAGAAGCGGCCACGCCGGCTAAAATATCGCCGGACTTTTCTTCGTTGGCTTTTGCGAGGACTTCCTTTACACTGTCAAAGGTGAAGGTCTGCCCGGAGAGCAATGTTTTATACAAGACTAAACTCCTCCTGTTCGTCAGAGTTATCCGAAGATCAAGGTTTTAACGACAACGGGAATAACCATCCCCTCCATCAGAGGACGTCCCATATCGATGTAGTCATTTTGCTGTACGACGACGGAATCTATGGAAATAACCGGTCGTTTCTCGCCCAGCACGGCACGAATCTGCCTGCCGAGAATCTTGGCCATATCATGGCGAAGAACCACCATGACCGGCTCACTCGGCGGCAGTACAGCGTCCGCCGTCTGCGCAATACTTTTTGCAAGCCGCTGTACGGCGATATATGATGGGTTCGGATCGCCGTCCATGGCGATGACGGCATTGCGGCAGTCGTTCTGCTGCAGGAACCACTTGAATTTATCGGAAAGCATTTGCCCGTCCCCGGAAAAGCACGCCGCCTGCTCCTGGGCGTTCAGCTTGAGAACTGGAATATTTTTTAAGGGGAACAAGCCGTCGGAATAGTCAATGGTACTGCCGGAAACCGAGGTCGTGTATGTACCGGCGCCGACGACCGTGGCACGGATAGTCTCGCAAGCTCCGATGACCTTGAAGGCTGTGCAAATTTTACTGCGGCGAATTGCTTGTCCCAGCAGAACGCCGATATCTCCGAAGTGAAACGGATCACGTTCGGCACCGTAGACAAAGTCCGCAACGCCGCCGGAAAAGCAGACGGCACGAAGCTTGGGGTGCAGGACAAAATCGGAACTGCCCGGCGTTTTCAACGCCTGCAAAAGCGCCGTCGGGGCGGACAGCCCCAGAAACTGCTCCAACACGCAGGCGTAACCTTCGCAGATTTTTTGAAGATCCGCCACTCTCGCCTGATCGCCGACCTGCACGGAAACGCCCACATAGGCCGCAACCTGCTTGGCGCTTTCGCTGACATAGGTTATCTTTCCGGTGGAATCCATGGTAATCAGCCGTCCGCCGATATCGAGACAGCCCTTTGCCGTCACTTCACCGTCATCGAAGATTACAGCGTTGGTCGTACCGCCGCCGATGTCGAGATTGACAACCGCAATACCGTACTCCTCGGCGTATGCCGCAGCGCCGCTTCCCTTGCCGGCTACGACAGATTCAATGTCGGGACCTGCAGTGGACACCACAAATTCGCCCGCAAAATCGCTCAGATAGCGAAGAACCTCCTCGCTGTTTTCCTTGCGGGCGGACTCGCCGGTGATAATAACCGCACCGGTGTCCGTATCCTTTGGCGAAAAGCCGGCCTTGCGAAACTCGGACGCCACGATCTCCCGCACAGCCTCACCGTCGATCAGCGTCGCCGTGCGCAAAGGGGTACGAAAGATCTCGCCCTTGTAGACGATCTCCTTGCCGACGATGGAAATCTTCGGTACCGTAAAATATCCCGAGGTATTGTCCATGCTGATACGGCTGAAGATCACTTGGGTGGTAGATGTGCCGATATCAATGCCCACAGAAAGAATCTGTTTCAATCGACACCACTCCCACCAATACGAATAATCAAGCGCATTATACCACATTTTTTTCGATTTAACAAGAGGAAAACCATATTTTTTCGGTACCAAAATGTATATACAAATTTGCTGCGTTTGAAACGGGTAAATCCCTGACTATCAAACAAAACTCCGCCTAAAAAACACCTTACTTGATACTTGGCCAAGTCAGGCAAAGAATACACTTTTATATACCTAAAAATTGGTGCACAAGCGGTCACCTTGATTTTGGGACAAATAGGCCTGTTTCCCTTTTTCAAAAACCGTTTCTGTGCCAGATAGAGAAAAAAGGGGGTCATGCATGCCTGAAACCTGAATATATTACTTGGGATACGCCATTGCCATGAGATCGCACATGTCAAAATATTCAGCGATTTTAGGCACATAGCTGCACGCACAATGGTTCATGGCACCAATGGAATCTTTGTATGCATCCATTCTTTGCTGTGTTCGTAGGCAGTTTTCATTTTGAACGCCCTTTCTGCGGCAAATTTGAAAAGAGGATGAAAAAATAGAAGCCCCAAAGGTGAACACCTTTGGGGCTTTGGTTGCGGAGGTAGGACTTGAACCTACGGCCTACGGGTTATGAGCCCGTCGAGCTACCAACTGCTCCACTCCGCGATATGCGCAACTCACATTGCTACGCTATTATAGCACAATCCTGCAAATTGTCAACCCCTTTTTTTGATTTTTTGAAAATTTTTATGTGTTTTGTTGGCTGATGGGACGGCGAATCAAGAGTCTGCGCAGTTTTTCGGCATTAAGTGGGATCAGCGGATAGAGATATCCTCTGCCGGAAACGGTTCTTGTTGTGGCGATCAGCGCAAACACAATGGCATAGCCTGCAAAAAAACCATAAAAGTTGAACAATGCAGTCAGAATCATGACAAACACTCTGGACATTTTGTAGGCATGACCCATCTCGAAGCTGGGCTGGGTAAAGTTTGCAACGGCGACAAACGCCATATAGAACACAACCTCCGCCGTAAGCCACCGTGCCTGCACGGCAAATTCCCCCAGCACCAGTGCACCAATCACGCTGAAAGAGTTGCTCAGGGATGTGGGTGTATTGATGGACGCAAGCTTCAGTGCGTCAATCACCAGCTCTATGGTCAGCAGCTGTACAAGAACAGGTACGGCAACAGGATCCTCTATGGTGATGAAACGAAGCCACTGGGGAATCACATCGGGGTTGCGGATGAGCAAATACCACACCGGTGTCAAAAACAAAGTCGAGGAAAATACAAACAGACGTACAATACGCAAAAATGATCCCAGCATTGGCGGGAAATAAAAGTCATTGGTGTCCTGCAAAAAGTCAAAAAAGCCTGTCGGGATTACCATGACCGCCGGGGAATTGTCGGTAATAATCAAAATATTTCCCTCTGCCACACTCGCCGCCGCAGAATCGGGACGTTCTGTGTAGCGCACACGGGGAAAGGGATTGAAGTGCCGTCCGGGTACCAGGCACTCCAGCAGGCTCTCCTGCGCCATGGACAGCGTTTCCATTTTGATGTTCTGCACTTTTTGAACGATTGCGTCCATCATCTGCGGGTCGGCTACGCCGTCCAGTGCGCACACGGCCACATCCAGCTTGGAGCGTTCTCCCACCTGAAGCAGCTCGATCTTCAAGGCGGGATCCCGCAGTCTGCGGCGCAGCATGGCTGTATTTTGCAGCAGGACTTCATTGAATCCCTCGTGCGGCCCGATCAACACACGGTTGTTTTCCGGCTCATCGGGAGAACGTGCCGTGTACTTGCGGATGTCTGCAATCAGTGCACCGGGGAGCTGCGCACCGATCAGCACCGCCTGACCCGACATGACTGCCGTGGCGGCGGTATGCATTTCCGAGGTCACTTCTGTTTCGGCATAGGGTATGAAGCGGGACGCCAGTGCAGCCATATCCCGAACCACCATGACCTGTATGGGATCGGCAGTCATCAGATCTCCAACGATCTTCATCGCCGCATCATTCTCCACAAGTCCGTTGATAAAATAAAATTTGAACTGCGCATTGCCGACCTGAATATCCCTCTCCACGATGTCAAAGCTTTTTCCGTAGCCGATCATCGTCTCGAACAACGCTGCGTTTTGCTGTATATCGCTGCCGAACTGCATAATCCACCTCAAAAATATAACTGCGCACACCATCGTACGCAGTTATTCTTTTCCGTTTTTTCAGCGATATTCATTATACATATTCACGATGGCATTCCATGTGATGGGACCGACTGCGCCGTTTTGCGGCAGACCGTTAATGCGCTGGACAGCCGTCACAGCCGCCTGCGTCTGCGGTCCAAAAATGCCGTCTACCGTAACCGTAGGCACGGCGTTGTTATTCTGTGCAATAACACGCAGGAAGGTTTGCAGCTGTTCCACCACTTTTCCCGAAGCGCCTGTGGTGATAAAGTACCCCGGGTACAGCAGGGAACTGTAGCTCCGAAACTCCGCAGGCAGGGCATTCAATATGCCGTTATAGGCATCTACCATGCGGTTCCATGTGTCTTTGCCCACGATACCGTCCGGCGTCAGACCGTAGAAGTTTTGGAAGGCAATCACCGCTTCCCTTGTCGCAGGACCGAATATGCCGTCTACCGTCAGCCTCGGTGAAAGCTCGCTGTTGAAGAAGCCGATGAAATTCAGATAATACTGGATGGTCTTTACGCCGATACCTCTGTCGCCCTGCCGCAGTACACGGCTGAAAATACGCTCCACCTCGCTGATCGTCAGTCCCTCGCTGTAGATCTCAGCAAGGTTTTTGACACCATTATAAATGTATTTTAATTTGTACCATGTCTGCTTGCCCACAATTCCGTCCACACCGAGATTGAAGATTTGCTGGAATTTGATAACGGAATTTCTCGTTGCACCATCGAAGATGCCGTTTGTATTGGAAATCTTTGGGATTGCCGGGTAGTTGGCCGCAACACGGTTCAGCTCTCGCTGGATCGTGCGCACATCCTCCCCTACGCTGCCCAAACGCAGCAGCGTTCCCGGATAGGACTGGATATTCGCCGCCACGGGCGCATCGTAGACGATGGACACATCTCTGCCGTAGTAATAACGCAGGATCTGAATGTCCGAGTATCCTTGGTTCGCCAAGGAGACCGTACCCCACTGCGAAAGACCATTGCAAGTGACGGATGTCCCGCTGCAATACTGCGCCGCCAGAGGCTGGATTTGGTTGCCCCGTACTATATAACTGTTGAAGATTTCGTCCACAATACGGTTGATGGAATCAAAAAACTCCCGACCGGGGATAAAGGATTGGTCATAGGCCGTGGAGTTGGTGATGTCAAAATCGTACCCTCTGGTGCGATAGTACTCCGTAAACACACGGTTCATGGCAAAGGACTGGATCGCCAGAATATTGGCACGCAGGGAAGCCGTCGGCCATGTGGGATAGATTTCACTGGATGCTACATTCTTGATATAGTCGATAAACGGCACACGAACATTTCTTGCATTGGAAGACGGTGTTCCCAAATGCACCGTGATCGTCGTTGGAATCCGAGGATACGGCATATCAGTTCTCCCCTTCCTCATTTTCGACCTGCGGCGGCAGATCCACACCTGGCACCGACGGGATCAACACGACCTGCTGAATCGTCTCGATGCCGTCAAAAACCACTGCGTTTTTCAGAAGAACCGAAACAAATCCCGGATGCGTCACGGAAATATCATATGTTGAATACGGCTGCAACACAGACGACGGTGCAGCGGATAAGTTTCGATCCGGCGCCGGCAATGTGATGCGGTTCATGATGCCGCTGGCATCGGTGTGCTCTTCAAAAAAAACGGAATCGTTGTCCGCAAACTGTTTGCTGACGACCACATCCGCATTTTGAATCGGAAACGCCTGATCTGCCGCAGAAACCTGCACCCGCAAAAAGCCGTTCCTGTTATTGGCTTTCAGAAATTCCTCCTTGTTTTTAAACTCCACGACCGTGCCGTTGTTGTACGGCGGGTTTCCCTGCGACGCCTCGGA